>JARRJV010000002.1:54038-93910 GCA_037388825.1 Acidiferrobacteraceae bacterium
ATCGCAACGGTGCCAATCGAAGGCCGCTCGCGAAATGGAACGGTACAGCTCGTCGCCATCTAGCGCAGCTCACTCAACAGGGACTTCGTCATGTGTTCCGCCTGGAAAAGATAGCCGCCGCCAAACAGATTGAAGTGATTGAGGACGTGGTACAGGTTGTAGAGTGTCTTGCGCTTCGCGTAGCCGGAGTCGAGCTGCCAGGCCTGGTTGTAGGCGGAATAGAAATCCCCGGGAAAGCCGCCAAACAATTCCGTCATGGCAATATCGGCCTCGCGGTCGCCGTAGTACACCGCCGGATCGAAGATCACCGGGTTGCCGTCGCGATCGCTGGACCAGTTGCCGCCCCACAGATCCCCGTGCAGCAACGATGGCGTCGGCGTGTGGTCGCTGAAGAATTCACCCAGGCGGTCCATCAGCTCTTCGCCGGCGTCGAGAAGGCGGCCACCGGCGCCGTTGGATTGCGCCAGGCGATATTGAAAGCCCAGCCTGTGTTCGCGGTAGAACGCTACCCAGTCAGAATCCGGCGGATTGGGCTGGGGAGTCGATCCGATCGTGTTGTCGCGGATCCAGCCGAATCGATCCGATTGCTTGCGATGCAGGGCGGCAAGTTGCTCGCCCAGGGCGCGGCCATTACCTTTGCCGCCGAGGGGGATGTATTCCAGCACCAGGTAGCACTGTCCTTTGCTGATACCGGAACATACCGCGTGGGGCACGCGGATCGCATTCGCGGAGCGCAGTTCCTCCAGCCCCGCCGCTTCGGCCTCGAACATGTCCAGCAGATGCGCATCATTGAGTTTGACGAAATAACTATGTTCGCCGTCCTCGAGTACATGGGCGGCATTGATGGAGCCCCCACCGACGGAGCGCCGGCGCGGGGCATTGAACGGTTCCCCGCTCGCGGACGAGATATGGGCGGAGATTTCCTTCCAATCAGGCATGATGGGTGTTCCGTGGTACGCGAAAGTGCCGGATTTGGAACCAAACTCCGGCGGTACTAGTTATTATGATAACATCAAGCGCGATGAATCAGCGCGGGACTAATCAAGGATCATATTTGCGACCCGATCCGCGCCCACCGCACCCGCAGTGGCCAGCAAGTCGATCGAAATGAAGCAGCCAGTCATCTACGGCGAAGTCCTGTTCGATCGCTTCCCCGACGGAAGCGCCGTGCTCGGCGGTGCGCCTTTCAACGTTGCCTGGCATCTGCAGGGTTTCGGCCTGCAGCCCCTGTTCATCAGCCGCGTTGGTAGCGACGCCGCCGGCGATGCAGTGGTGGAGGCCATGCAGGCCTGGGGCATGGACGCGACAGGCGTCCAGCATGACGATGCCTATCCTACCGGCGCAGTAGAAGTCAGCCTCCAGGACGGCCAGCCCCGGTTCGATATTCTCTCCGCCCAGGCCTACGACTATATCGACGGCAGCGAGATTCCTTCGCTTGGAGATACGCCGCTGATCTACTATGGAACATTGATCGCCCGGTCCCGCGTGTCTCGCGAAGGTCTGGAAACCCTGCGACGCAAGTGCGTGGCACCCGGTTTCGTTGATATCAACCTGCGCCCGCCCTGGTGGACACCGGAAGTGGTCGAACACGCCTTGCGTGACGCGCACTGGGCGAAGCTCAATCAGGACGAACTCAGCACGCTGGCCGGGCGGGATATCAGTCGGGAAACGCTTGCCCCGGCGGCACGCGACTTGTGCGCGCAACACGCGTTGGAGTTTGCCATCGTCACTCTGGGCGAGGCCGGCGCGGCGATTGTTGGTTCGCAAACCGAAGAGTTCGCCAGCAGCCCGCCGGTGCAGAATCTCGTCGACACGGTCGGTGCCGGCGATGCCTTCAGCGCGGTGAGCATTGCCGGTTTGGTGCAGCGGTGGCCGCTGGACGTGTTGCTACGCCGCGCGCTTGCCTTCGCCGCGCGCATCTGCGAACAACGCGGCGCTACGCGCAACGATCCCGCCCTGTATGAATCCACGGTGGAGGCGTGGCAGCGTGAGTGAACAAGAGTCTGCCGGTCTCTATCTGGTTCTGTTGAGCGTGCATGGCCTGATTCGGGGTCACAACACGGAATTGGGGAGGGACGCCGACACCGGTGGTCAGGTCAAATACGTCATCGAACTGGCCCGCGCGCTGGCGGCCCATCCCGATGTCGAGCGCGTGGACCTGATCACGCGCCAGGTCATCGACCCGCGGGTAGATGCTGACTACGCCGAGCCCCTGGAAGAACTGGCGCCCGGCGCGTTCATCGTCCGGCTTCCCTGCGGGCCGAGGCGATACCTGCGCAAGGAGGTGCTCTGGCCCCACCTCGACTCCCTGGCGGATGCTGTCCTGCAGCACACGCGACAGGTGGGAAGAAGGCCCGACGTCATCCATAGTCATTATGCCGACGCCGGCTATGTCGGTACCCGCGTTGCCCAGCTGCTGGGCGTACCTCTGATCCATACCGGCCATTCCCTCGGACGGGTCAAGCACGAGCGCCTGCTGGAAAGCGGCATCAAGGAAAGCACCATCGAAAATCAATACAACATGAGCCAGCGCATCGAGGCCGAAGAGATCGTGCTGGGAAACGCGGCCCTGGTGGTCGTCAGCACAAACCAGGAAGTCGAGGAACAGTACAGCCAGTACGAAAACTACCACCGCAAGCGCATGCAGGTAATCCCACCCGGAGTGGATCTGGAGCGCTTCCATCGTCCCCATCGGTTCGAAAAAATGGCCCACCTGGAGTCGGTGCTGGAACGTTTTCTCGCGGACCCGGGAAAACCGCTGATCTTCGCGCTGTCCCGCGCCGATCCACGCAAGAACATCGCAACCCTGATTCGCGCCTATGGCGAGAATGCGGAATTGCGCGAGGCGGCAAATCTGCTGGTCATCGCCGGCAACCGGGACGATATCCGTTCGATGGAGAAGGGCGCGGCGGAAGTACTCGACGAGATGCTCCTCCTTATCGACCGGTACGACCTGCACGGTCAGATCGCCTATCCCAAGCACCACGAACCGAACGACGTGCCCGAGTACTATCGCCTGGCCGCCCAGCGCCATGGGGTATTCGTCAATCCGGCGCTGACCGAACCGTTCGGCCTGACCCTGATCGAGGCCGCGGCCAGCGGTCTGCCCATTGTCGCCACCAACGACGGCGGCCCGCGCGACATCGTCGCATTCTGCAAGAATGGTCAACTGGTCGATCCCCTGGATGCCGATGCCATCGGTGAGGCCCTGCTCGCGGCGGTCAGCGATCGCCCCCGGTGGCGGCAATGGTCGCGCAACGGGATGAAGGGTGTGCTTGCGCACTACAGCTGGGAAGGACACGTAAACAAGTACCTACGCGAGGTGAGGAAGATTCTCCGCTCGCCGCGACCGTCCGCGCCTTCGCGTACCAGTCCCAGCCGTCTACCGGGTATCGACCGCCTGCTGGTGTGCGACATCGACAATACCCTGCTCGGCGATCCGGATGGCCTGCAGGACCTCCTCACCGAGTTACAGGCGGCGGGACAGAATGTTGGCTTTGCTGTAGCCACCGGGCGTCGTCTCGACAGTGCGCTGCAGGTGCTGCGCCAGTGGAAGGTACCGACGCCGGATCTCCTGATCACTGCCGTCGGCAGCGAGATCTACTACGGGAACGGCCTGATCGTGGATACCGGCTGGCACAGCCATATCAACTACCGATGGAAACCTGAGGCCATTCGCGAGGCCATGAGCGAGGTCCCGGGCCTTCGCCTGCAACCGAGGACGGAGCAGCGTGAGTTCAAGATCAGCTATTTTGCCGATCCCAAGACCATGCCGTCCATCCGCGAGATCCGCCGCCATCTGCGCAAGCTTGATCTGCACCTGAAGCTGATCTATTCCCACGGCGCCTATCTTGATCTCCTGCCCATCCGGGCGTCCAAGGGTCTGGCCGTTCGCTACCTGGCCATGAAATGGAACATTCCCCAAGAGGCACTGCTCGTGGCTGGCGATTCTGGTAACGATGAGGAGATGCTGACCGGCAACACCCTGGGCGTGGTCGTCGGCAACTTCAGCGACGAGCTCGAGCGGCTTCGTGGACAGCCCCGCGTCTATTTTGCCGAGCAGGCGTACGCGCGCGGTGTACTTGAGGGCATTCATGCCTATAATTTCTTCGAAAGCATCCGGATCCCTGAAGAGACCTGACCGCCGTGTTAATGAATGAGCTCGTAGATTTTTTCGCTTCCCACCGGGAGAGCGTGCACATGCTGCTGCGCCATTACCTGGCGATGGAACGGCCGTTCCTGCTGCAGTCGGACCTGATCGATGAATTCCACAAACTGTGCGAGCAGGGCGAACACGCCGTGCTGCTGGACAGCACCGTCTCCCGCGCCATGTCCGTCGCGCAGGAGGCGGTCACGTCCGCGCCGTGGATCTGTGTTGCGTTCCGTCCTTCCATTGGCCGCTGGAACTACGTGCGTTTCAATGCCGAACTGACCGAAGCGGAAGAGATCGACGTCGGCCAGTTTCTTGCGTTCAAGGAAAGCGTGGCCCGGGGTCGTGGCCATGACGCGGACCCCTGGGCACTGGAAGTGGACCTGGGTCCATTCAACCGTGAATTTCCGCGCATGCGGGAAACGCGATCCATCGGCCGCGGCGCCGAGTTTCTGAACCGCCAGTTGTCCAGCACCCTGTTCCGCGACGTGGAAAAGGGTGAGAAGCAGTTGCTCGAATTCCTGCGCCTGCACCAGTACGACGGCATGCAGATGATGTTGTCCTCGCGCATCGACAACATCGAAACGCTGCGCCGAAACCTGCGTTCGGCTGACGAATTTCTGGCTGAACAAGCCGCCGACGCCGACTGGGATGCGGTGTTGCCGAGAATGGAGTCCCTGGGCTTTGAGCGTGGGTGGGGCCGAACAGTCGCGCAGATGCGGGACACCATGGGCCTTTTGTCCGAGATCCTGGAGGCACCGGATCCGTCGATTCTGGAAAACTTCCTCGGCCGCATCCCGATGATCTTCAACATCGCGATCCTGTCGCCCCACGGCTATTTCGGACAGGCCAATGTGCTTGGACTGCCGGATACCGGCGGTCAGGTGGTGTACATCCTCGATCAGGTCCGGGCACTGGAAAGGGAAATGCGTCGCCGTCTGGCGGAGCAGGGTATTGATATCGAGCCGCAGATCGTCGTTGTGACACGACTGATCCCTGAGGCCGGAGACACGACCTGCGACCAGCGTCTGGAACACATTGCCGGTACACGCAATGCGCGTATCCTGCGTGTTCCATTTCGCGGACCGGCAGGCGATGTTATCCCCCACTGGATTTCCCGATTTGAAGTCTGGCCCTATCTGGAGCAATTCACGGACGACGTGGAAAAGGAATTGTTGGCGGAGCTGGGTGCACGCCCCGATATGGTCATCGGAAACTACTCGGACGGCAATCTGGTGGCGACCCTGTTGTCGCGTCGCCTGGGCGTTACCCAGTGCAATATCGCCCATGCCCTGGAAAAGACCAAATACCTGTACTCGGACCTGTATTGGAAAGAAAACGAATCCCACTATCACTTTTCAAGTCAGTTCACGGCTGACCTGATCGCCATGAACGCCGCCGACTTCATCATTACCAGCACCTACCAGGAGATCGCGGGCCGGGCCGACAGCGTCGGGCAGTATGAGAGCTATCACTCCTTCGCCATGCCCGAGCTGTACCGGGTTGTCAACGGCATCAATGTGTTCGACCCGAAATTCAATATTGTATCGCCGGGCGCGGATGCCGAGATCTACTTCGCCTATGGCGATCAGGGGCGACGGCTGACCGGTCTGCATGACGAGATCGAGGAGTTGATTTACGGTGGTCCAATGGAACATGCGGTGGGTGAGTTCGCAGACCGCGAAAAACCCTTGTTGTTCACCATGGCGCGACTGGACCGGATCAAGAACATTACCGGCCTGGTGGAGTGGTACGGGAAATCCAAACGGCTGCAGGGGGTCGCGAACCTGCTCGTCGTGGCGGGTCATGTGACGGTCGAGGAATCGGGCGATGCCGAGGAGCGCGAACAGATCCAGCGTATGCAGTCCCTGATCGAGGAGTATCAACTGAATGGCAAGATCCGCTGGCTGGGCATGCACCTGGACAAGAATCTCGCCGGAGAACTGTATCGGGTCATCGCCGACCATGGCGGCGCCTTTGCGCAACCGGCGGTGTTTGAGGCCTTCGGACTGACTGTGATCGAGGCCATGGCCTCCGGCCTGCCGACCTTTGCCACGCGTTATGGCGGGCCGCTGGAAATCATCGAGGACGGGGTCTCAGGATTTCACATCGATCCCAATCATGGGGAAGAGGCGGCCAACATCATGGCCGAGTTCTTTGAGCGTTGCGCGAACGATCCGGGATACTGGCAGCTGATCGCATCGGGTTCCTTGCACCGCGTGGCGGCCCGCTACACCTGGGACCTCTATGCTGACCGCCTGATGACGCTGTCGCGCATTTATGGTTTCTGGAAATACGTCACCAATCTGGAGCGGGCGGAAACACGCCGCTACCTGGAGATGTTCTACGCCCTGCAGTTCCGGCCGGGGATGCTGGCAATGGCGGGGGGCTAGGAGTTCCCGCAAGTGGGGGAACATGTTTCTGTCTGTCGCCTACGGCGGATCAAAAGCAACTACGCCGGTGGCTGACCGGCAGCAGCTTACTTTCTCTTGCTTGTCCAAGAGAAAGTAAGCAAAGAGAAGGACACCCCGGTCGCTCACCCGCTATCGCGGGTCCCCTGTGCTCCTCGTTCGGACCGGGTGCTCGTGAACTCGCCGGTCGGCCTTGCGGCCGCCTCGGTCTCGACAGCACTCGCACTTTTTCCGGTCCTCGCTGCGGTGCTCGGTGAGCTCCGACGGGGCTGAAAAACAGGTTGGGTTGTCGCGACTTCGTTCGCGCCGAGCATCACAAGGAAAAACCGCCAGGCGCGAATCCCTGATCGAGCCCGAGCCGGACGATTTTCCCGGCCGGCGAGTTGGATGAGCGCCCGCGGTTTTTTCGAGAAGCGCAGGAAGAAGCGAACGCAGGAGCAGATGGCTTTGGGTACTTTCGCCGAAACGAAAGTACCCCGTCGTGCGGGGGCGGAACCCCGCTGAGTAGCCTTTCAATTCGCCGCAGGCGAAACAAACCAAGCGATAAACCCCAAGTGATACAATTGGCGCGATGAGCGCCAGCGACAACCAAATCCCCTACGACAAGATCCGCGCCATGGAATGGCGCGACGGCAAGCTCGCGCTTATTGACCAGCGTCTGCTGCCGGGCGAGCACGTCGTGCTTGAACTCGAAACCGTGGAGCAGGTCGCGCAGGCGATCACGGACATGGTGGTACGCGGCGCACCGGCGATCGGGATTACCGCCGCCTACGGCGTGGTGCTCGCGGCCCGCGCACGTTATGGCCAGGACCCGCAAGGATGGCAAAAGGCAATGCAGGCGGACCTGGATCTGCTCAAGGCCGCGCGCCCTACGGCGGTAAACCTGGCATGGGCCGTCAACAAGATGGCGTTGGTGATTGCGACCTTTACCGATGCGATGAATCCCGAGCCGACCCTGCTGTCCGTTGCCCGTGGCATTCACATGGATGATATTGCCGCGAATCAGGCCATGGGACGGATGGGGGCAGCCCGTATCGAACCGGGAAGTGCAGTGCTGACCCATTGCAATACCGGTGCCCTGGCCACCGGGGGTTATGGCACCGCTCTTGGGGTGATCCGCGCGGGCTTTGCCGCTGGCCGCATTCAGCAGGTATACGCGGACGAGACCCGCCCCTGGTTGCAGGGCGCACGACTGACGGCGTGGGAGCTCCGGCAGGAGGAGATTCCGGTGACGCTGATCGCCGACTCGGCGGCGGCGTTTCTGATGAAGCAGGGCAAGGTGCAGTGGTTCATCGTTGGTGCCGACCGCGTTGCCGCCAATGGCGACGTTGCCAACAAGATCGGGACCTACGCCGGGGCGCTGGCGGCGCGGCAACTGGGGGTGAAGGTCATGGTGGTGGCGCCGCTGTCGACCGTGGACATGACGACCGCGTCCGGCAGCGAGATCCCGATAGAGTCCCGGCCGGGGGAGGAGATCCGTGCCTGTGGCGGCCAGGCCGTTGCGCCGTCGGGGGTCGAGACCTGGAATCCGGCCTTCGATATCACCCCGGCCGAACTGGTGGATATCCTCGTGACCGAGGGCGGTGTGGTGGAGCACCCTGACCGGGAGAAAATGGCCTCGTTGATGGGGAAAAAGGCCGTCTAGGACACGGAAATTTCACGGTGACCCACGTGCAGCAAGCACCCTTCCCGTGGTAAAATTCCGCGCCCCGGCGGCGGTTTTGTTTCGGTCCCCGGGCGGCATATTTTTCCAAATCTGCCCCGTTTCGTATCCGGCGTTCCCGGTCCGGACGGGCCGCATTTACGCACACAGAAACGGCACAGAGAGGTAGTCCGGCCCACAGGCGCCGAAAGCAGCATCCATGACAGATCCCTTCGCCAAGGAAACCATCCCGGTCAATCTCGAAGACGAGATGCGCCAGTCGTATCTCGACTACGCCATGAGCGTCATCGTCGGACGCGCCTTGCCCGATGTGCGCGATGGCATGAAGCCCGTCCATCGGCGCGTGCTCTATGCCATGCACGAGCTCTCCAACGACTACAACAAGCCGTACAAGAAGTCCGCCCGCGTCGTTGGCGATGTCATCGGTAAGTATCACCCGCACGGCGATGCAGCCGTGTACGACACCATCGTTCGCATGGCGCAGGATTTCTCACTGCGCTACCCGCTGGTCGATGGGCAGGGCAACTTCGGTTCCATTGATGGCGATCCGCCGGCGGCCATGCGCTACACCGAGATCCGCATGGCACGCATTGCCCACGAGCTGCTGGCGGATCTGGAAAAGGAAACGGTCGACTACTCGCCCAACTACGATGGCACGGAACAGATTCCCGATGTCATGCCGACCAAGCTGCCGAACCTGCTGGTCAATGGCGCGGCCGGCATTGCCGTGGGGATGGCAACCAACATTCCCACCCACAATCTGACCGAAGTGGTCGATGCCTGTCTGGCGATGCTGGACAACGAAAACATCAGCGTAGACGAACTAATCAAAATCATTCCGGGGCCGGATTTTCCCACGGGCGGAATCATCAATGGCGTGCGCGGCATCCGCGAGGCGTATCGCACCGGCCGCGGTCGCATCTACATCCGTGCGAAGGTCGACATCGAGACCGAAGACAAGAGCGGGCGGCAGCGCATCGTTGTCAGCGAGCTTCCCTATCAGGTGAACAAGGCGAGACTGCTGGAGCGCATCGCCGAACTGGTGAAGGAAGGCAAGCTGGAAGGGATCACCGGATTGCGGGACGAGTCCGACAAGCGTGGCATGCGCATGGTGATCGAACTCAAACGCGGCGAGGTCGCGGACGTCGTTGTAAACAACCTGTACCAGCACACCGCATTGCAGAATGTATTCGGGATCAACATGGTTGCCCTGGATCAGGGCCAGCCGCGACTATTCAATCTGCGTCAGACAATCGAGGCCTTCCTGCGTCACCGCCGCGAAGTCGTCACCCGGCGCACAATCTTCGATTTGCGCAAGTCACGCGAACGGGCCCATGTGCTGGAAGGACTCGCGGTGGCGCTGGAGAACATCGACCGCATCATCGCCCTGATCAAGGCAGCGAAGGATCCGGCGGAGGCCAAGGCGCAACTGGTGAAGCAGGTATGGCCTGCGAAGCAGGTTTCCAAGCTGTTGGCACAAAGCGATACGGCCATCTCCCGGCCGGAGGACCTGCCCGCAATCTATGGTCTGACCAAGGAGGGATATCGTCTGTCCGAGGCCCAGGCCCAAGCCATCCTGGATCTGCGACTGCACCGCCTGACCGGCCTCGAGCAGGAAAAGATCCATGGGGAGTACAACGATATCCTGGTCCGAATCGGCGACCTGCTGGAGATCCTGCAGAATCCGGAGCGTTTACGCAGCGTCATCCAGGAGGAACTGACCAGCCTGCGTGATCAGTACGGCGATCAACGCCGCACCCAGATTGTGGAACGCGAACAGGAACTGAGCATGGAAGACCTGATCGCGGAAGAGGACGTCGTGGTGACCCTTTCCCACGCCGGGTACATCAAGTCGCAGTCCCTGGGCGAATACCGGGCACAGAAACGTGGCGGTCGCGGCAAGACGGCGACGCGCATGAAAGAAGAGGATTTTGTCGACAAGCTTTTCATCGTCAACACCCACGATACCATTCTGTGTTTCTCGAGCCGGGGCAAGGTGTACTGGCTCAAGGTATATGAGATTCCCGTGGCCAGCCGCGGCGCCCGCGGCAAGCCCATCGTCAATCTCTTGCCCCTGGAAGACGGTGAGCATGTCAATGCCATCCTGCCCATCCGTGGCTACGAACCGGGCAAGTTTGTATTCATGACGACCTCGGATGGCACGGTAAAGAAAACTGCGCTTACGGAATTCTCGCGGCCCCGGTCCAATGGCATCATTGCCATCGACCTGGTGAACGGAAACCGTCTGGTGGGCGTCGGGATCACGGACGGCTCCTGCGACATTCTATTGTTCAACGATGCGGGCAAGTCGGTTCGCTTTCAGGAAGCGGACGTTCGCCCGATGGGTCGTACCGCGCGCGGCGTGCGCGGAATGGCGTTGAAGGGGAAACAAAGTGTGATTTCCCAGATCATCGCCTGCGACGATGCTGGCGCGGATTACATGGTACTCACGGCCACCAGCAACGGGTTTGGCAAACGCACGATGCTCGACGAGTTCCCGCGGCACAAGCGGGGTGGCCAGGGTGTGATTTCCATTCAGGTGAATGACAAGCGTGGTCACGTGGTCGGGGCCTGTCTTACACAGCCGGGCAGCGAGATGATGCTGATCACCAGCGGCGGTACCCTGATCCGCACCTATACTAACGAAATCTCGACCCAGGGGCGGAACACGCAGGGCGTGCGGCTGATCGGACTGGGCGAGGGTGAATACCTGGTGGGCATGGACGAAATCGTGGAAACGGAAGTCGGAGATGTCGGCGAGTAGGCCGATTCAAACAGGGGAAAAAACAAGACCAATGGCACGAGTATTCAATTTCAGCGCGGGTCCGGCGGCGTTGCCACTGGAAGTCCTTGAACAGGCAAAGGCGGAACTGACCGATTGGCACGGTTCCGGCATGTCGGTGATGGAGATGAGTCACCGTGGCAAGGAGTTTGTCGAGATCGCCGCGAAGGCCGAGGCCGATTTGCGTGATCTGATGGAAATTCCATCGGGCTACAAGGTGCTGTTCCTGCAGGGAGGGGCATCAACGCAGTTCGCGATGGTTCCGCTGAACCTGCTTCGCGGGAAGGGCAAGGCGGATTATGTCTGCACCGGTCACTGGTCGGAGAAGGCGATCAAGGAAGGCGGACGCTACGGCACGGTCAACGTGGTCGCAAACACCAAGGAAAGCAAATACACCACGGTCACGGACCCCACGCAGTGGTCCACGGATCCGGATGCAGCCTATCTGCACTACACGCCCAATGAGACCATCGCCGGCGTGGAGTTTGATTTCATACCGGAAACCGGAGACGTGCCGCTGGTGGCGGACATGTCCTCCAGCATCCAGTCCCGGCCGGTGGACGTGAGCCGGTTCGGCGTGATCTACGCCGGGGCGCAGAAGAACAGTGACGAGGTGCCGGCCATGCTGAACTACAAGATTCACGCCGATGCGGAGTCCATGTACAACACGCCCCCCACCTATGGCTGGTATATCGCCGGACTGGTGTTCGAGTGGCTGAAGAAAAAAGGCGGTCTCGCGGGGATGGCCGAGATCAACGAACGCAAGGCCGGCAAGTTGTATGAAGCGATCGAAGGTTCCGGCGGCTTCTATGTCAGCCCGGTGGAGGCACGCTTCCGTTCGCGCATGAACGTCCCGTTCACGCTGAAGGATGCATCCCTGGATGAGGCCTTCCTGAAGGAATCGAAGGCAGCGGGTCTGGTGCAGCTTAAAGGCCATCGCTCGGTCGGTGGCATGCGCGCCAGCATCTACAACGCCATGCCGGAAGAAGGTATCGATGCATTGATCGATTTCATGAAACAGTTCCAGAGCCAGAAAGGGTAGTGCCGTGTTCAAGGTCAAAACACTAAACAATATTTCGAGCACAGGATTGAGCCGCTTGTCTCCCGATCTCTTCACTGTTGGAGATGACATCGAAGACGCCGACGCCATTCTGGTTCGTTCCGCGAAGATGCACGAGATGGAGTTGCCGGCCAGGCTGCTGGCAGTCGGTCGCGCGGGGGCCGGGGTGAACAACATCCCCGTGGACAAGATGTCCAGCCTCGGAATTCCGGTCTTCAATGCTCCCGGCGCCAATGCCAATGCCGTCAAGGAACTGGTGGTTGCCGGATTGCTGTTGGCAGCGCGCAATATCTGCCAGGCCTGGGACTACGCCCGCAACCTGGAAGGCAATGACGAGGAAGTCGGCAAAGCGGTGGAGTCCGGCAAGAAGCGCTATGGTGGATTCGAGCTTCCCGGACGGACGCTGGGTGTCGTCGGTCTCGGCTCCATTGGCCGCCTGGTAGCCAATACCGGCATCGAACTGGGGATGAAGGTAGTCGGTTTCGATCCCGGCATCACGGTCGAGGGTGCCTGGCAATTGTCTGCGGCTGTGAAAAAGGCGGGCAGCATCGAGGAACTGTTGCGTAACGTGGATTTCATTACCTTCCACGTGCCGTTGGTGGATTCGACCCGCAATCTCATCTCCGCGGAGCGCATCAAGATCATGCGCGACGGCGTGACCATCCTGAATTTTGCCCGGGACGGGATTGTGGACGATCAGGCTGTGGTCGAGGCGCTGCGCGCAGGGAAGGTACACGCCTATATCTGCGATTTCCCGAACAACGTGAACAAGAACGAGGAGCGCGTGATCGCGCTGCCGCACCTTGGGGCATCCACTACGGAGGCGGAGGAAAACTGCGCCGTCATGGTGGCGGAACAGGTCCAGGATTTCCTGTTGAACGGCAACATCCGCAACTCGGTCAATTTTCCCGAGGTGAACGTACCGCGGGAAACGGAGCATCGTCTGGTGGTGGCAAATGCGAATGTGCCGAACATGCTGGGCCGGATTTCCACAGTGACCGGCGAGTTCGGACTCAATATTCACGATATGGTGAACAAATCCCGTGGCGACATCGCGTACACCGTGGTCGATGTCGACAGTCCCGTGCCGGACGAGCTTCTGGAACGAATGAAGTCCATCGAAGGCGTGCTGAGCGTGCGTGTGATCTGATCCGCGAATGCCGGGAGGGCATGGCGCGATCCGTGGGTTTTCCCTATGATCCACGGATGAGAACAATACAGACCAAACCGTGCCGTGAGCGATAACAACGACCTCAACAGACTCCGTGCCGAGATCGATGCGCTGGATGAACAGATTCAGGCGCTGATCACCGAGCGTGCGCGTTCGGCGGTTGCCGTCGCCCAGGCCAAGAAGGCGGCCGGGGAAGGGGGCTTCTACCGTCCGGAGCGTGAGGCAGAGATCCTGCGTCGGGTGGCCGAACGCAACGAGGGCCCGCTGAGCGATGCCGAGATGACACGCCTGTTCCGGGAGATCATCTCCGCCTGCCTCGCACTGGAAGCCCCGCAGTCCATTGCCTACCTCGGCCCTGAAGGGACGTTCACGCAGCAGGCAGTGTTCAAACACTTCGGTCATTCGGTCGAGACGCTTCCACTCAATGCCATTGACGAGATTTTCCGTGAGGTCGAGGCCGGCGGGGCCGATTTCGGGGTTGTTCCCGTGGAGAATTCCACGGAGGGCGTAATCAATCACACCCTGGATCTGTTCATCCGTTCGGAACTCAAGATCTGTGGCGAAGTGCGAATTCGGGTGCATCACCACCTGCTCTCGAAACAGGGAGATCTGTCGAAAGTGAAGCGGGTTGTGTCTCATCAACAGTCGCTGGCCCAGTGCCGCGAGTGGCTGGATGCCAATCTGCCCAATATTGAACGCGCCACCGTAAGCAGCAATGCCGAAGCCGCGCGCCAGGCAGCCGAGAATCCGTCGCTGGCGGCGATCGCCGGCGAGTCGGCAGCGGAAATCTATGGCCTGAACAAACTGGCGAGCAACATCGAGGACGAGCCCGACAACACCACGCGGTTCCTGGTCATCGGCAAGCTGGAAACCCGGCCCAGCGGTCGCGACAAGACCAGCATCATGATATCCAGCAAGAACAAGCCGGGTGCCCTGTATGATCTGCTGGGTGCGATTGCACGTCATGGGATCAATATGACACGGATCGAATCCCGACCGTCACGTCAGGCGGCGTGGGAGTATGTCTTCTTTCTCGATCTCGAGGGCCATGCAGCGGAGTCCCCGGTGCGCGAGGCCGTGCACGAACTTGAGAGGGAATCGGCCCTGTTCCGGATTCTGGGATCCTATCCGGCGTCGGATCTCTAGATCATGGTGGACAAGCTCTTTGAACTCGCGCGCCCCGGTGTGCAATCCCTCCGGCCCTATGAGCCGGGAAAGCCGATTGAGGACCTGGAGCGGGAATACGGCATCCAGAATGCCGTCAAGCTGGCTTCGAACGAGAATCCGCTGGGACCTTCGCCGGCGGCCCTGGATGCCGTCTCGGCGGCTGCCGGACAACTCGCGCGCTATCCCGACGGAAACGGATTTCGGCTGAAGGAGGCAATCGCGGCGCGCCACGGGACTGGTGTGCAGCAGATCACCCTTGGCAACGGATCCAACGAGATTCTTGAATTGGTGGTACGTGCCTTCGTGGAGCCCGACGACGAGGTCATCTTTTCGCAACACGCCTTTGCCGTGTATCCGATCGTGACCCAGGCGGCAGGCGCGCGCGGCATCGAGGTCCCGGCGCGCGAATGGGGCCATGATCTCGATGTAATGCTCAGCGCGGTGACGGAACGTACGCGTGTGGTATTTGTCGCCAACCCGAACAATCCTACGGGGACCTGGGTTCCCATGGACGCGCTCGAGTCGTTCGTGCAGGAGCTGCCGGACCATGTAGTCTGCGTGGTCGACGAGGCCTACAGCGAGTATGTCGAGGAGGCGGATTATCCGGATGCAACCCAATGGGTGGGACGCTACGATCGACTGGTGGTTACCCGGACCTTTTCCAAGATCTTCGGGCTCGCCGGGCTGCGCGCGGGTTATGGTGTCTCGTCGCCAACACTGGCGGACCTGCTGAATCGGGTTCGCCAACCGTTTAATATGAATAGCCTGGCGCTGGCCGGGGCCGAAGCCGCCCTGGGTGATCAACAGCACCTCGAGCGATCGGTGGAAAACAATCGCCAGGGCATGGTCCAGCTCTGTGACGCTTTCGGGGAGATGGGGCTGGAGTACGTCCCTTCAGTCGGAAACTTCGTTGCCGTGGATGTGGGTCAGTCCGGACAGAAGCTGTATGAAGACCTGCTTCGACGTGGTGTCATCGTACGCCCGGTTGGAGGCTACGGGATGCCGAATCATCTGCGCGTTACGGTCGGGACCCCGGAAGTCGGATTAGACATACCGACGTCATCCGCCCGGTGGCGGGACCATACTTATGATAAACCGTCTGGCAATAATCGGAATCGGCCTGATCGGCGGCTCCCTCGCCCGCGCCCTGCGCCGGGCCGGCGCCGTGGGTGAGGTCGTCGGCTATGGACGCAGCCTGGCCAATCTCAAGCTGGCCGTCGACCTCGGTGTGGTGGATCACGCGGAAACGAGTATCGATGCCGCGATCGAAAACGCCGATGTCGTCGTGCTGGCGGTCCCGGTCGGGGCCATGGGTGAGATTCTGGGACGAATCGCCGATTCCGTCACTCGGGAGACCGTGGTGACCGATGTCGGTAGTGTCAAGGCCGAGGTCCTGTTGGCGGCGCGCGAGGCGCTCGGCTCGAAGGTGTCACGGTTTGTACCGGGTCATCCCATTGCCGGTACCGAACAGAGCGGGGTGGCTGCGGCGCGCGAGGATCTGTTCGAGCATCACAAGGTGATTCTGACCCCGGACGCCGAGACCGATCCCGGCGCCGTGGAAACCGTGCGCGCCATGTGGGAGGCGGTCGGCGGTATCGTTCGTACCATGGATGCGCAGCAACACGACATGGTGCTTGCGGCAAGCAGCCACTTGCCCCACGTGCTTGCCTTTGCCCTGGTGGACATGCTGGTCCGCCGGGATGAGCACCGGGAGATATTCGACTACGCCGCGGGCGGATTCCGCGACTTCACCCGCATTGCCGGCAGCGATCCCGTCATGTGGAGCGATATCTGTGCCGCCAATGCAGGCCCCGTTCTGGAACTCATCGAACAGTATCGCGAGGACCTGAAGGAATTGGCGCGCGCGATCGAACAGGGCGACGGCAAGTGGCTGGAACAGGTGTTCCGGCGCGCCCGTCGTGCACGCGAGACCTATATCAAACCGCCAGAACCCGACGTTCCGGAAGCGCGGGAATAGCGATGTCCGGGGAGATCCCACGTATCGACTTTGCGGTAGCGCCGGGCGGTCGCCTGTCGGGCACGGTGCGTGTGCCTGGCGACAAATCGGTCTCTCACCGGGCGGTGATGCTGGGCGCGCTTGCCGAGGGTGAGACCTCGGTCGAGGGCTTGCTGGAAGGTGAGGATGTGCTTGCAACCCTGGCGGCCTTTCGGGCCATGGGCATTCAGGCAGAAGGACCGGACAACGGGCGCCTGCGCATTCACGGCAAGGGACTGCATGGCCTGAAGCCACCGGCAGCAGCCCTGGAGATGGGCAACTCCGGAACCGCCATGCGCCTGCTGACCGGGATCCTGGCCGGCCAATCCTTCGACACCACGCTGACGGGCGACGACTCTCTCAGCAAGCGACCCATGAACCGGGTGGCGGAGCCACTGCGCACCATGGGCGCCCGCATCGAAACCGCGGAAGGTGGGCGGCCGCCGCTGCAGATCAAGGGCGGTGCATCCCTGCACGGGATCGACTACGACATGCCGATGGCAAGTGCCCAGGTCAAGTCGGCGGTTTTGCTCGCAGGCCTGTATGCCGACGGCGAGACATCCGTTACCGAACCTGCGCCGACTCGGGACCATACCGAGCGCATGCTGAACGGCTTCGGCTATCGCGTCGTCCGCGACGGATCCAGGGCCAGCCTGCGGGGTGGCGGCAGCCTGCACGGCACCGCGATCGATGTTCCGGCGGATATTTCCTCGGCGGCATTCTTCCTGGTTGGCGCCTCCATCGCCTCCGGCTCCGATCTGACCCTGGAGCACGTAGGCGTGAATCCAACGCGCATCGGGGTGTTGCACATCCTGCAGGACATGGGTGCCGATATCACGATGAGCAACGAGCGGACCGTCGGCGGTGAGCCGGTGGCGGATCTCCGGGTGCGCGCCAGTCAGCTTCGCGGTATTCACATCCCGGAGGACCAGGTCCCACTGGCGATTGACGAATTCCCGGTGCTGTTCGTTGCGGCTGCCTGTGCCGATGGCACTACCGTGCTGACCGGGGCCAGGGAGTTGCGGGTCAAGGAGAGTGATCGCATCGCCGTCATGGCGGCGGGCCTGAAGACGATCGGCGTTGAGTGCCAGGAGACCGGGGACGGCATCGTGATTGAAGGTGGCCTTCTCGGTGGTGGTACGGTCGACAGTCACGGCGATCACAGGATCGCGATGGCCTTCGCCATTGCCGGCCTGCGGGCCGAATCCGAGATCCGGATCCAGGACTGCCGCAATGTGGCCACCTCCTTTCCCGGTTTCGTCGGCCTGGCGCGCGGTGCCGGTCTGTCGGTTTCGGAACGTACGGCTCCATGACCGACGAATCGGAGGTCCCGGTGCTCGCCATCGACGGGCCCAGTGGCTCGGGCAAGGGTACGATCGGGCAACAGATCGCGGCCCGTCACGCCTGGCATTTTCTCGACAGCGGCGCCCTGTACCGCGTGCTCGCCCTGGCGGCCCTGGAGTCCGGAGTGGATTTCTCGGACATCGATGCATTGGTCCAACTGGCTAGAAATTCTGATATTCATTTTGTGCCCCGTCCTGGTGCAACGGCCGAGGTCTACCTCGACGGAAAACTCGTGAGCGAACGGCTGCGTACCGAGGAAGCGGGCCGGGGCGCATCCCGGGTGGCGGCGGAACCGCGCATACGGGAGGCGCTTTTGCAGCGCCAACGGGATTTTCGCCGGCCTCCCGGGCTGGTGGCCGACGGCCGGGATATGGGCACCACCGTTTTCCCAAACGCAACGCTCAAGATTTTCCTCACCGCCAGCGCCGAGGAACGGGCCGAAAGGCGGTATAAGCAGTTGAAGGAAAAGGGATTCAGTGTTAACCTTGCGCGCCTTCTGGGGGAGATCCGCGAGCGCGACGAGCGCGATATGAACCGCAGCGCTTCACCACTCAGGGCCGCCGAGGACGCCATCGAGGTGGATACGACGGGCATGAGTATTGAAAAGGTTGTGGACCATATCGACGAACTGCTGCAGCAGCGTTTGTCCGGCTAAGGGATCTCCATTGTTCAACGACAACCCGTGGTGGTGTGTGCAATCCGGCAGCCGCGCACGGACAGACAACAGGGGCGACTTCGGTCGCGACAGGTTAACCACATTCTTATGGCTGAAAGTTTCGCAGAACTTCTCGAGCAGAGCTTCGAAAATACAGATTTCAAACCCGGTCAACTGATCACCGGTCAGGTCGTCGCCGTAACCGACGACGTGGTAATCGTAAACGCCGGACTCAAGTCCGAAGGCGTAATCCCCATCTCCCAGTTCAAGGACCACGAAGGCAATGTCGGGGTCCAGGTCGGCGACGATATCGAAGTCGTTGTGGAGTCGCTGGAAAACGGGTTTGGTGAGACCCTTCTTTCCCGTGAAAAGGCAACCCGCGCCAAGGCCTGGGATGTGCTGGAGAAGGCCTACGATGATCAGGACATCGTCAAGGGCATCATGACCGGCAAGGTCAAGGGCGGATACACCGTCGCCATTGACAGCATCCGTGCCTTCCTGCCCGCCTCGTTGGTGGACGTGCGCCCGGTTCGGGATCCAAGCTACCTCGAAGGCAAGGAACTGGAATTCAAGGTCATCAAGATCGACCGTCGTCGTAATAACGTGGTGGTGTCCCGTCGCGCGGTTGTCGAATCCGAACTTTCGGTTGAACGCGAAGCCCTGCTGGAGAGTCTGGAAGAGGGCCAGGTGGTCAAGGGTATCGTCAAGAACCTGACCGACTATGGCGCCTTCGTTGACCTGGGCGGCGTGGATGGCCTGCTGCACATCACCGATCTTGCCTGGAAGCGGGTCAAGCATCCTTCCGAGGTGCTCAACATCGGTGACGAAATCGAAGCCAAGGTCCTGCGCTATGATCGTGAACGCAATCGCGGGTCCCTGGGTCTGAAGCAGCTGGGTGCGGATCCGTGGGAGAACATCGACCGGCGGTATCCGGAAGGTACACGCCTGTTCGGCAAGGTCACCAACATCACCGACTACGGTGCCTTCGTGGAAATCGAGGAAGGCGTGGAGGGCCTGGTCCACGTGTCCGAGATGGACTGGACCAACAAGAACATTCATCCCAACAAGGTTGTACAGCTGGGCGACGAGGTAGAGGTGATGATCCTCGATATCGACACCGAGCGTCGCCGGATCTCCCTTGGCATCAAGCAGTGTCAGCCGAATCCATGGGAAGAGTTCGCCGCGAAGTACAACAAGAACGACCAGGTGGAGGGCGTCATCAAGTCCATCACCGATTTTGGCGTGTTCGTTGGCCTGGACGGGGGTATCGATGGCCTGATTCACCTCAGCGATCTGTCCTGGAATCGTCCCGGCGAGGAAGCCGTACGCGAATTCAAGAAAGGTGACGAGGTTAAGGCCGTGGTTCTGGCCGTGGATCCGGAGCGCGAGCGCATTTCCCTCGGTATTAAACAGCTGGGTGGCGATCCGTTTACTTCCTTCGTGGCCGAACACGGGAAGGGCAGTATCGTTCGCGGTACCGTGAGCAGCGTCGATGCCAAGGGCGCCGTGGTACAGCTCAGTGACGGCGGAGAGGTGGAAGGCTATCTTCGTACTTCGGAGCTTTCGCGCGAGCGGATCGAGGATGCCCGCTCCGTGCTGAACGAGGGTGAAGAGGTCGAGGCCAAGATCATGACCATCGATCGGAAGAACCGCAAGATTTCCCTTTCGGTCAAGGCCAAGGACATGCAGGAAGAGAGTGAGGCGGTTGAGGAATATACACGAAAATCCGGCGGCGCAACGACGACCCTGGGTGATATGCTCAAGGAGAAGCTGGGGTCGGGAGACGACGAACAGGAATCCTGATTGGAACGTGCAAGTGGCAGGGCCAGGTCCCTGCCACGCGTCCTCCGAAGTGGTACGGGGTAGGCGGAAATGACAAAGTCAGAACTCATAGATAGCCTCGCGGCCTCGCAGCCGCAACTCGAATACAAGGATGTCGAACTCGCGGTCAAGGAACTGCTCGAGCAGATGTCCGCCGCCCTGGCGGCAGGCGAACGCATCGAGGTACGTGGCTTCGGCAGTTTTTCGCTGCACTACCGTCCACCGCGGGTGGGCCGGAATCCCAAGACCGGTTCCGCTGTGCACGTAGCTGACAAGTACGTGCCCCACTTCAAACCGGGCAAGGAATTGCGTGACCGGGTGAAGGATATGGCCGGCCAACCGCAAAAGGGCGCTACCGGCGGTGACGACATTTAGTCCTGCGTGCGAAGAGGATAAGATAGGAAGGCATCGGAAGAACCCGGTGCCTTTTTTTATGGTCTTGCCCCGGTCACAAGCTGAGCGGGCGGGAACCGAGGAGATGAGATGACGCGAATTTTCTACCTGGTGCTTGCAATGGTCGTCTTCCTGGTCGGGTTGACATTCGCCTACCAGAATCACCAGACGGTGGATCTGAATTACTATTTCGGGTGGCACTGGTCGGCGCCCCTGTCGCTGATGATCATCCTGGCACTGATTCTCGGAGTCGCCATCGGATACCTGGTAACCCTGCGGCGGACCCTGGTCCTGCGTGGACAGCTGGCCCAGGCCCGGCGACAGATCCGGCAGGTTGAACAGGAAGTGGAAAACCTCCGGTCCCTGCCGATTAAAGATGTTATCTAGCCTGATCCAACTGTTGTGGCTGTTGCTGCCGGTCGCGGCGGCATCGGGCTGGTATGCCGGGCGGCGAGAGGGGCGGCGTGCGGCTGCGCGCTCGTCGGAGCGGGGAACCCTTCCCGAGGCCTACTTCCGCGGCCTCAACTTCCTGCTGAACGAGCAGCAGGACAAGGCGATTGAAGTATTCATCAAGATGCTGGAAGTAAACTCCGAGACGGTGGAGACGCATCTTGCCCTCGGAAATCTTTTTCGGCGCCGGGGTGAAGTCGAACGCGCGATCCGGATTCACCAGAACCTCATCGCCCGCCCGGCCCTCGACCGCGAACAACGCTCGCTTGCTCTGCTCGAACTGGGCCAGGACTACCTGAAAGCCGGGCTGTTCGATCGCGCGGAGAACCTGTTTACAGAACTGGTCGAAAACCGCATGCACGGCGACCAGTCGCTGCGCCTGCTTTTGCACATCTATCAGCAGGAAAAGGAGTGGGAGAAGGCGATCGCCACGAGCCAGCGCCTGGCGCGGCTGACGGGGAAATCCATGGATGTCGTCATCGCCCACTATTACTGTGAGTTGGCACAGGCGGGGATTGATGCGAGAGATTTTCGTACTGCGCGACACCAGCTCCGCAAGGCCCTCGGCAGTGATGCGAACTGTGTACGGGCCACGATCCTGCTGGGAGACGTGGAAGCCGCGGAGCACCGGGATCCGGAAGCGATCCGTACCTGGAAGCGGGTAGAGGAGCAGGACCCGCTGTTTCTGGGTGAGGTTGCGCACCGGATCGCCGATGCGTATCGCCGCCTGAATGACCTGAGTGGCCTGTACGCGTACTTCGAGGGCGCGAAAAACCGAGAGCGGGCGGTGCCCCTGATGCTGGAACTGGCGGACCTGACACGCGACCGCGACGGTATCGATGCAGCCGAGCGCTTTGTAGTGGAATGGCTGAGACGCTATCCCTCGGTGCAGGGATTGAAACGCCTGATCGAGCTGAACATGCTGCAGGCCGAGGGCCGCGCCAGGGAAGATCTGACCCTGCTCAAGGGGATTATTGAAAAGCTCGCCGAGCAACGACAGGGGTATGCCTGTCAGCAGTGTGGCTTCCGCGGGCGTTCCCTGTACTGGATGTGTCCGAGCTGCAACCAGTGGAACACGATCAAGCCGGTGGATGACACGGTGGCGGACACATGAGCGATGCCAATGCCCCACGCGTCGTGGTTGCCCTGGATTTTCCGGAGCCACAGACTGCACTGAAGCTGGCCGGTCGGCTCGATCCGCACAACTGCCGGCTCAAGGTGGGTCTGCAGTTGTATACACGAGCCGGGCCGGATCTCGTCCGCGCCCTGGTGGACCGGGGATTCGACATCTTCCTGGATCTCAAATTTCACGATATTCCGAATACCGTCGCTGCCGCCTGCGCTGCTGCGGCGGACCTTGGGGTATGGATGATGAACGTGCACTGCCTGGGTGGTCGACGCATGTTGCAGGCCGCGCGTCAGGCGGTGGACGAGTCCGCCCACAGGCCTTTGCTGTTTGGTGTGACAATCCTGACCAGCCACAGTGAGGAGGAACTGGGAGAACTGGGGTTGCAAGGCGATTCAGGGGCGGAAGTCACGCGGCTTGCGAGCCTGGCACAGGGGGCCGGGCTGGATGGCGTTGTCTGCTCGCCCCACGAAGCGGCAAGGCTCCGCGAGGCGCTGGGTGCAGGTTTCGGATTGATCACTCCCGGGGTCAGGCCAGAAGGATCGAGTTCCGACGACCAGCGGCGGACCCGCACGCCGACGGAAGCCCTGGCCGCCGGGGCGGACTGGCTCGTCGTGGGGCGACCGATCACCCGGGCTGCCGATCCGGTGCAAGCGCTGGCGGATATCAATCAGAGCCTCATGCCCGGTTGACCGCGACCCGAATCCGGTTACTATAGGGGCGCGTCCTGGATGGACGCTGTTTGTCATCAACCAATACATGGAGGTAGTTCAATGAAGCTCCTGACGAGCCTGATTCTTTGTTTATCCCTCGCCCTGTCTCCGATGGCCGCTCTGGCCGGCGGCGCCATGGTCAATATCAACACCGCGGATGCCAAGACCCTGGCGAAGAATATCAAGGGGATCGGCGATAAAAAGGCCAAGGCCATCGTCGCGTATCGTGCCCGCCACGGCCGCTTCAAGTCGGTGGACGAACTGAAGCAAGTGAAGGGGATTGGGAACAGTACCGTGGACCGGAATCGCCCCAATCTGACTGTGGGGCAGGGCGCGCGCTGACTCGCGCAATTGTCTGCACCATAAAAGGGGCGCCATTGGCGCCCCTTTTCCTTGGGTCGACACGACGCAAAAAGCTGCGATAATACCGAAACATAAGCGAATAATTTCAAGTACTGCTCTACGACTGACCCGGGAACCCTGTGATCCACCAACTGCTGGAAAAAATCGCCCAGGCGCGCGTACTGGTAGCCGGGGATGTGATGCTGGACCGCTACTGGTACGGGGCCGTGGACCGCATTTCGCCGGAGGCGCCTGTACCCGTGGTTGCGGTGCAGGACGCGGAGGAACGACCTGGCGGGGCCGCCAATGTTGCGGCGAACGTCACTGCATTGGGGGCGAACTGCACCCTGTTGGCTGTGACGGGCGATGATCGGGACGCGGATCTGCTTTCCAGTCTGGTTGAAAAACAGCGTATCGCCCACGGTTTCCATCGCGACAAGCTCGTCAACACCACCATCAAGCTTCGGGTCATTGCCCAGCACCAGCAACTGATTCGGGTGGATTTCGAGGCACCTCCGAGCAAGGACGCCTGTGTGCGCATGCTGGACGACTATATCGATCGCCTTTCCTCCCATGATGTCGTGATCGTGTCCGACTATGGAAAGGGCGGATTGGGCGGCGTCAAGGAAATGATCGCCGCCGCCCGCAAGGCCGGGGTGCCCGTGGTGATCGATCCCAAGGGAGACGACTACGCGGCCTATCGGGGTGCGACCCTGCTGACCCCGAATCGCAAGGAGTTCGAGCAGGTCGCCGGTCGATTCGTGGACAATGCCGATTTCGAGCAACGGGCCCGCAAGTTGGTCGAGGCGCTGGACCTGGAGGCCATGCTGGTCACGCGTAGCGATGAAGGAATGAGCCTGGTGCCGCGGAGCGGCGCCGTGTTGCATATGCCGGCGCGGGCACGGGAGGTATACGATGTCACCGGTGCGGGCGACACGGTGATCGCGTCGATCGCGGCGGCCTATGCCGCCGGCGGAGAGCCCGCGGACGCCTTGCACCTCGCCAATGTGGCGGCGGGTATCGTGGTGGGCAAACTCGGTTCGGCCACGGCAAGCCCGGAGGAGATCCGCCGGGAACTGGACTACGAGGAAGAAGAATAATGTATGTCGTAACTGGTGGCGCCGGCTTCATCGGCGCGAACATCGTGGAAGCCCTGAATCGACGTGGTATCACGGATGTTCTCGTGGTGGACAATCTCGAGCGTGGAGACAAGTTCCTGAACCTCACGGGTTGCGAGATAGCGGATTTCCTCGACAAGCGTGATTTCATTGCCCGCATACGTGATGGCCAGCTCGATGAAAAATTTGATGCCGTTTTCCATGAAGGCGCATGCTCCGACACCATGGAGCACAATGGCCGGTACATGATGGAAAACAACTATGAGTACTCGAAATCCCTGCTGCACTACTGCGACGAGCACCGGATACCCTACCTGTATGCCTCTTCCGCAGCGGTTTATGGTGGCGGCCGTGTCTTCCGGGAGTCACGGGAGTACGAGGCACCGCTCAATGTCTATGGCTATTCCAAGTTTCTTTTTGACCAGTATGTCCGTGCGCACTGGTCGCGCCTGAATACCCAGGTCGCCGGGTTCCGGTATTTCAACGTGTACGGACCCCATGAGCAGCACAAGGGACGAATGGCCTCGGTCGCATTCCATCACTACAACCAGTTGCAGGAGAGCGGAAAGGTAAGACTGTTCGAGGGCTACGACGGTTATGGCAACGGGGAGCAAAGCCGTGACTTTATCTATGTGGGGGATGTGGTCGACGTGAATCTCTGGTTCCTCGATCATCCCGAAAAGACGGGCATCTTTAATCTTGGCACCGGTCGTGCCCAGCCGTTCAATGACATTGCCCATGCCGCGGTGAATACGATGCGCCGGCTGAACGGCGAAACGGAATTGAGCCTCCCGCAAATGGTCGATCAGGGCATTCTCGAATACATAGTTTTCCCGGAGGCACTCAAGGGCAAGTACCAGAGCTATACCGAGGCTGACATGTCGGCCCTGCGGGCAGCGGGGTACACGGCGCCCTTTCTCACGGTCGCCGAAGGGGTAGGGAAATACGTGGAATCCCTGCATGGACATGCGGGCACGGGTTGAAGCGCCCCGGGCAAGTGACCAAAGGACGCGAGGGTCTTGAGCGACACTGAGAACACATCTGGCGATATTGTCCCTGTCATCCTGGCCGGTGGATCCGGTACGCGTCTTTGGCCGCTCTCGCGGGAGTACTACCCGAAACAGCTTCTGTCCCTGTCGGGAGATCAATCGCTGTTGCAGGACACGGTTCTTCGCCTGGCGGATTTCGATCATGTCTCCAGCCCCGAAGTCGTCTGCAACGAGGAACATCGATTTCTGGTCGCGGAACAGTTGCGTGAAGTGGGTGTGGCACCCGGTCGCATACTGCTGGAACCGGTCGGGCGCAACACGGCGCCGGCGCTTACACTGGTCGCGCTGGATGCAATGATGAACCGGGGTGATCCGGTACTCCTGGTGATGCCCGCCGACCATGTCATCCCTGATCGCGAGGCATTCCATTCCCTGGTCGCTGAAGGTGCTCGCTTTGCCGACGAAGGAAAACTCGTCACCTTCGGAATCGTACCGAGCTCCGCAGCTACAGGCTACGGATACATCCGCGTGGGAGACGACCATGCGGTATCGGCATTTGTCGAAAAGCCTGATCCCGACACCGCGACAGAATATCTGGAGAGTGGCGACTACCTCTGGAACAGCGGGATGTTCATGCTGAAGGCCTCGGTCTGGGTCGAGGAACTGGGCAAGTATCGAAAGGATATTCTTGATGCATCACAGATCGCGTATGCGGCCGGGACCCACGACCTGGATTTTTTCCGTCTGCCCTTGGAGGAATTTGCTGCGATTCCGTCAGAATCCATTGACTATGCAGTGATGGAAAAGACCGATCGCGCGGTAGTGCTGCCTCTCGATGCCGGTTGGTCGGATATTGGCGCATGGTCCGTGCTCTGGGAGGTGTCGCAACGCGACCGGGCCGGCAATGCCCTGTCGGGCGATACCCTGGTTCATGACACACGAAACAGCCTGGTGATGGCGCGCCACCGGATGGTTGCCACGGTAGGAGTAGAGGACCTGGTCGTAGTGGAAACGCCGGACGCGGTGCTGGTCTGTCACAAGGAACGGGCCCAGGATGTGAAGCACATTGTCGCGAGCCTGAAACAATCGGAGCGACCAGAGTACCGCTTTCACCGGCGTGTGTATCGCCCGTGGGGATCCTACGAAGGGGTGGACATCGGTGAGCGCTTTCAGGTCAAGCGCCTGTCGGTCAAGCCCGGCGCGGCCCTGTCCCTGCAGAGCCATCAGCATCGGGCAGAGCACTGGGTCGTTGTGCGCGGGACGGCCAGGGTGACCCGGGGCGAGGAAGAGCTCCTGTTGACGGAAAATGAGTCGACGTACATACCCGTGGGTATGAAGCACCGGCTGGAGAATCCCGGCAAAATTCCGCTGGAGATCGTCGAGGTGCAGTCCGGTGGTTACCTGGGAGAGGATGATATTGAGCGCTTCGACGATCGCTACAATCGACACCAGGGGGACGATCAGGGATCCTAGAACAGGGCCGGGACTTTTCGCGCAAGCGGGAACCGCGAAGAGCTTCCGGTTTTTTTGAAGATACTCGGACTGGGTTTGAACGCACCATGAAAAAGGCACTGATAACAGGTATCACGGGGCAGGACGGCGCCTATCTGGCGGAATTTCTGCTTGAGAAGGGCTACGAGGTCCACGGAATCAAACGCCGGACATCCCTGTTCAACACCGATCGCATTGACCATTTGTATCAGGACCCCCACGTAGCCGATCGCCGGTTTGCCCTGCACTATGGGGATATGACCGACTCCAGCAGCATCATCCGGATAATCCAGCAGGTGCAGCCGGATGAAATCTATAACCTGGCCGCACAACGCCACGTGCAGGTCTCATTCGAGGAACCGGAGTACAGCGCGGATGCGGATGCGCTGGGCACTCTTCGCCTGCTGGAGGCAATTCGAATTCTCGGTTTGGAGAAGAAATGCCGCTTCTACCAGGCCTCCACATCGGAGTTGTATGGCAAGGTGCAGGAGACACCTCAAACGGAGCAGACGCCTTTCTATCCCCGATCACCCTATGCCGTGGCGAAGTTGTATGCCTACTGGATTACGGTGAACTACCGCGAGGCATACGGGATGTACGCGTGCAACGGCATTCTGTTCAACCATGAGTCTCCGGTTCGCGGAGAGACATTCGTAACGCGCAAGATCACCCGCGCCCTTGCACGCATCCGTCTTGGGCTGCAGGACTGCCTTTATCTCGGGAACCTGGATGCGAAACGCGACTGGGGGCATGCAAGAGACTCTGTGGAAATGCAATGGCTGATGCTGCAGCAGGATCAGCCGGAAGATTTTGTTATTGCGACCGGCCAGCAATTCAGCGTACGGGAGTTTGTCAATTTTGCGGCCGATCGGCTTGGCATCGCCATTGAATGGAGTGGCTCGGGGGTTGACGAGGTCGGCACGGTCCGGGATATCGACAAGGCCGAGATCAGCAAACATGTTTTTCGGGAGTTGCGCCCCGGAGACACGATCGTGCGGGTGGACAAGCGTTACTTCCGGCCCACGGAAGTGGAGACACTGTTGGGCGACCCGTCCAAGGCGAAACAGAATCTGGGTTGGGAGCCCCGCACCTCCTTCAAGGAACTGGTTGAGGAGATGGTGCTGGCCGATCTGAAGTCGGCGGAGCGTGATGAGCTTGTGAAACGCCACGGATTTGCGGCGTACGACTACAACGAGTAGCAATGGAGACGGAAGCCAGAATCTATATCGCCGGTCACCGGGGCTTGGTGGGCTCTGCCCTGGTGCGCGCGCTTCGCGAGCGAGGGTACGCCAATCTGCTGACCCGCAGCCACTCGGAACTCGACTTGACGGAGCAGGGCGATGTTCGCGGTTTCTTTGAGCAGGAGAAACCGGACTACGTCTTTCTCGCGGCGGCAAAGGTAGGCGGAATCATGGCCAATGCCACGTACCCGGCCGATTTCATCTATCGCAATCTGCAAATCCAGAATAACGTCATCGAGGCCGCACGAAAGACCGGCGTTCGGCGCCTGCTCTTTCTCGGTTCGTCCTGTATCTACCCGCGGGATTGCCCACAACCGATCCGGGAGAGCTACCTGTTGACCGGGCCTCTGGAGCCAACCAATCGCCCCTATGCCGTGGCCAAGATCGCCGGTATCGAAATGTGCTGGTCCTTCAACCGGCAGTACGGCACGCAGTACCTCGCCGTCATGCCGACGAATCTCTTTGGCCCGGGAGACAACTATGACCTGGAGAAGTCCCATGTCATCCCGGCCCTGATCCGGAAGGTCCATCTGGGCAAACTCGCGCAAGAACAGGACTGGGATGCCATTGCCCGGGATGAAGCCCGCTATGGTGAAATTCCGGATGAGATGAAGGACGTGTTGGGCATTCCGCCCCATGGGGCCGGGGAAACCCCCCGGGTGCCATTGTGGGGCACGGGGGCGGCGCGAAGGGAATTTCTCTATAGCGAAGATTTCGCCGATGCAGCGGTGTACCTGATGTCACTCGACGATGCGGCGTTTGCCGACCTGCTTAACCCTTCGCTCCAGGGCACGAACCGGCAATCGGAGCGGTCCTGGGAAGGCGAGCCTCCCTTGATCAATATCGGCGCGGGCAAGGACATCACGATCCGCGAATTGGCGACGCTGGTGGCCGCGGTCGTAGGCTATGAAGGCGAATTCGCCTGGGATGGCACGAAACCGGATGGTACCCCGCAAAAGCTTCTGGATTTGACCAAGCTTTCGGCCAGCGGCTGGACGTCGAACATCTCCCTGCGCGAAGGGATCCGACTTGCTTATCAGGACTATCTCGACCAGCGCGCGACCCTGAAGGAACGGGCATAGTCATGGGGACGCGCGGGGGATCTGCCGGTGTTGGTTGCCGATTTTCCCCGGGTCCGGAACGGGCAGACCGGGTCAGCATCGTTCAGAGTCCTTACCGGGAGCGGCGGGGAACGCTTGTGCAAATCATTTCCCGCCATGGCAACATGGCGTAGCGAAACACAAATCGTTCAGGAGCAGATCCGTGTCGGATGTTGGGAAAATAAAGAAGGCAGTCTTTCCGGTAGGTGGCCTCGGGACCCGCTTTCTGCCGGCGACCAAGGCCAGCCCCAAGGAAATGCTGCCCGTGGTGGACAAGCCGCTGATCCAGTACGCCGCTGAAGAAGCAATCGCGGCGGGGGTGGAATTGCTGGTATTCGTCACTGGCCGCGGGAAGCGGGCGATCGCCGACCATTTCGATGTGTCCTATGAGCTCGAGATGGAGTTGCAACAGAAGGAAAAGGACGCGCTTTTGCGTTCGCTTCAGAATATTCTTCCGGACAATGTGAACGCGGTCTTCATCCGACAGCCCATGCCCAAGGGCCTGGGCCACGCAGTGCTGATGGCGAAGAGCGTTGTCGGCAATGATCCATTCGCAGTGATCCTGGCGGATGACCTGATCGACAGCGGGGACAATCCCTGCCTGAAGCAGATGGTGGACGTATACGAGCAATGTGGCGGCAGTGTGCTGGCGGTCCAGGATGTGCCGGCAGAGCAGGTCAACCAGTACGGTATCGTCAGTGTCGAACCGGTTTCGGAGCGACTCGGAAAGGTGAAGGCCATCGTCGAAAAGCCCAGTCCGGAAGAAGCACCATCCACGCTGGGCGTGGTCGGGCGCTACATTCTCACGCCGCGAATCTTCCACCATCTCGAGGATACCCGGCCCGGTGCCGGCGGGGAGATCCAGTTGACCGATGCCATCGCCGCCCTGATGGTGGAAGAGTCGGTGTATGCCTATGAATTTCAAGGGAAAAGGTACGATTGCGGCAGCAAGCTCGGCTACCTCGAAGCGACGGTGGAATACGGCCTGAAGCATCGCGAGCTGGCCGATTCCTTTCGACAATACCTGCGGCAGTTACCGCTGGACTAGGGGAACGTCGCCGGTCCATGCAAGAGATCACGGCAGGTGAAGCCTGGTCGGTTCTGCGGGATGCCGATTGTCTGCATTCCGATGAGGCGGTCGAACGGGCCATCCAGTCCATGGCCGATCAGATCAGCAGTCGCGTCGCCGACCGGAATCCCATCTGTGTGTGCGTGCTCAATGGCGGGACCGTTCCCTTCGGCAAACTGTTGACGAAACTGGATTTCCCCCTGGTCACGGATTACATCCACGCCACCCGCTATGGCGGGGCCCTGACCGGCGGCGGCCTGAGCTGGATTGCCGGGCCGCATGTGGATCCGAAGGGTCGCACGGTTGTGTTGATCGACGACATCTTCGATGAAGGGACCACCCTTGAGGCGCTGGTGGAGCATTACAAGAGTATGCAGGCACGGGAGATTGTCACGGCTGTACTGGTGACCAAGGACCGCGAACGCGAAACAAGCATTCGACCGGACATCAGCGGACTGAACGTGCCAAACCGCTACGTGTTCGGGTGTGGCATGGACTACAAGGGTTACCTGCGAAACGCGCCGGGTATCTACGCGGAAAAGAAATAATGGTTGATATTGCAATCATCGGCGGAAGCGGGCTGACCAGGCTGAAGAACCTGGAGATCACGCGCAAGGTCGTGATGCGCACTCCGTATGGCGAACCCTCGGCACCGATGGTGTATGGGATGCTCGGCGGGCACGAGGTTGCCTTTCTGCCGCGCCACGGTCCTCGGCATACGATACCGCCCCATGAGGTGAACTATCGCGCCAATCTTTGGGCGCTGCGAGATGCGGGAATCCGTCGCGTGATCGCGATTGCCGCGGTCGGCGGGATCGGAGCCGGCTACCGGGAGCCGGGGACTCTGGTACTGCCAGACCAGATCATCGACTATACCTACGGCCGGCCCAATACCTACTTCACCGGCGCCGACAAGAAGGTCTTTCACATTGACTTCAGCTTTCCCTATTGCGAAGCGCTGCGCCAGTCGCTTTACGAGGCGGCGGTGGCGGCCGGGCACGACGTCGTGTTCGGTGGAACGTACGGCGCGACACAGGGGCCACGATTCGAAACCGCTGCCGAAATCGCGCGTATGGAGCGCGATGGTGCGAGTATCGTTGGGATGACCGGAATGCCCGAGGCCGCACTCGCGCGCGAACTGGAGATCTGCTACGCAACCCTGGCGCTGGTGGCGAATCCGGCCGCCGGGAAAAGTGCCAGGCCGATCAACCTGCAGGAAATCAACGACAATCTCAAAGAGGGAATGAACCGGGTGCGCGCATTGTTGCAGGCCGTGATACCGGCATGCATCGCCGCCGGTATCGGTGAAGACGATTGACGCCTACCGTTTGTTGCTCAATACAGGTGTGACCGCGATCAGGGCACCAAACTTCGGATGGTCGAAGTACTGGACGTCTCCCGAATGGATGCGACGCTCCTGGCTTATACGATACAGGAGTGCACCCGGGATCCCATCAGCCTGCACCATTGTCGTCGGGTCACCCTCCTGCATCAGGAGATTCACATCGAGGTGCAGGAAGCGGCTGAGATAGAACTTCAGGGTTCCGTTCAGCTGGCCGTCATTGCTGTTGATGCGAATCAGCTCTGCATTCCCTTCGGGCTTGGCTTCCTCCACCCACCGCTTGTGGAAGAGTACACGGTAACCGGAATCTGCATCCAGATTCTCCAGTGCCCTGGAAAGATCGCTGTCGGGATTCGGAACGTTGTTGATCAGAACCGCCTTGTCCAGGTCTGCGATATTGGTGTCCACGCGGTCCTGGGACCACAGTTCGCCGCCCTCCAGGTCGGGGAGATTGTTCTGGATCACCGCGACCTCGACCTCGTATACACTCGGGTTGGAGTCCTGCGGCGCCGCGATGCCCGTCGTAGCCAGGCCAAGGAAGAGGAAGAATATCGGCAGTCGATTCACGTTTGTCGTCCGTAGTGTTCCGGTAGCACGCCCATTATAGTAGAAATGACATTTGTTACGAATCGGGAATCACCCGCGATGTCCGTCCGACCGGTGCTGAAAATGGGAAACCCGCTTCTGTTTGAAGAAGCGGAAACGGTGCGTGAATTCGGCACCGATTCCCTGCGTGATCTTGTCCAGGACATGTTCGATACCATGCATGCAATGGATGGGGCGGGCCTGGCGGCGCCCCAGATCGGCGTTTCGCTGCGGGTCGTGATTTTCGGCGTTGAGGCGAATCCCCGGTATCCGGATGCAGAGCCGGTTCCGACAACTGTGCTGATCAATCCGACCATTGAACCGCTCGGGGAGGAGACCGAACTGGGGTGGGAGGGTTGTTTGAGCGTGCCCGGAATGCGCGGCCTTGTGCCACGATACAGCTCGATCCGTTATCGCGGCCGCGACCCCGACGGCAACCCAATCGAGCGTTTGGCGGCGGATTTCCATGCGCGGGTCGTGCAGCACGAATGTGACCTCTTTCCGGAGCTCTGAGTCAGCCGTCCGCCAGTTTCAGGGATGCCAGCACCTCGCGGATGGCCTCCAGGCGGCTGACTGCATCGGGCAGTTCGGCACTGATACGCAGTCGTTGCGGCCCTTCCAGTCGATACCTGCCCGGGACCGATTGCAACAGGTTGATCAAACTGCCCGGATCGACGGGTGCCGATTTGGCGAAATCGATCCGTGCGCCGCGGGGACCGATATCGATCTTGCGTATACCCAGGGCAGTTGCACCAAGCCGCAGTTCGGCGATCTCGTACAACAGGGTGGCCGGCTTCGGCAGCAAGCCGAAGCGGTCGACAAACTCCTCGCGCAGTTGCAGGAGCTGTTCGGGCGAACGGGCATTGCTGATGCGCTTGTAGAGAACCAGGCGCATGTGAATGTCGGGTATGTAGTCTTCAGGCAGCAGGGCCGGAACATGCAGGTTGATCTCGGTCCCGCTGGACACCTCGGTATCGGTTAGATCCGGGGTCTTTCCCTCGCGCAGGGTCTGCACCGCCCGGTTGAGCAACTCCGAGTACATGGCAAATCCAACTTCATCGATCTCGCCACTCTGCGATTCGCCCAGCAGTTCGCCGGCCCCACGGATTTCGAGATCGTGGGAGGCGAGGGCGAAACCGGCACCCAGTTCTTCCAGGGCCTCGATCGCCTGCAGGCGCTTGCGCGCATCGGTGCTGAGAGCCGCAAGCGGTGGGGAAATGAGGTAGGCATAGGCGCGGTGGTGGGATCGTCCCACCCGTCCGCGCAACTGATGGAGTTGCGCCAGACCAAACTTGTCCGCGCGCTCGATGATGATGGTATTTGCAGTCGGAATGTCGATACCCGATTCGATGATGGTGCTGCAAAGCAGAACGTTGAAGCGTTGGTGATAGAAATCCAGCATCACCTGTTCGAGTTCGCTTTCCGGCATCTGTCCGTGGGCGATCTGGATGCTTGCCTCCGGAACCAGATCATGGAGACGCTGCAGAACGCGCTCCATGGTTCGCACCTCGTTGTGCAGGAAAAACACCTGGCCGCCGCGCCGGATTTCCCGCAAACAGGCCTCCCGGATGAGTCCATCGTTCCATTCCAGCACAACCGTTTTGATGGACAGGCGTTCCTGGGGAGGAGTGGCGATGATGGAGATGTCGCGCAATTCTGCCATGGCCATGTTGAGAGTGCGCGGAATCGGCGTCGCGGTCAGTGTCAGGATGTCCACGTCGGCCCGGAGTTTCTTGAGGCGCTCCTTCTGACGAACGCCAAAGCGGTGTTCTTCGTCGATAATCACCAGGCCCAGATTGCGGAACCGGACATCGTCCTGGAGAAGACGGTGGGTCCCGACCACAATATCGACCCGACCATCGGCAAGCCGATCCAGTGTTTGCTGCTGCTCGGCCTTGGTGCGGAATCGTGACAGGAGTTCAATTCGCACCGGAAGATCCGCAAAGCGGTCGGAAAAATTCTGGAAGTGCTGTTGCGCCAGCAGAGTGGTTGGGGACAGCAGCGCCACCTGCGTGGCCCCGTGCACGGCAAGGAAAGCAGCCCGCATGGCAACCTCGGTCTTGCCAAATCCCACGTCTCCGCACACGAGACGGTCCATGGCGCGCGGGGAACTCATGTCGGCGACCACGTCGTCGATCGCGCGTTCCTGATCCGGTGTTTCCTCGAACGGAAAGGCGTCGGAAAAGGCGGCGAATTGCTCGTCGGGGGCGGGGAAACGATGACCGGTGCGCGCGGCGCGCAGGGCATGGATCTCCAGCAGTTCGGCCGCTGCATCGTAGGCCTTCTCCTGCGCGCGGCGTTTGGCCTTCTCCCAGGTATCGGAGCCCAGCTTGTGCAGTGGTGCATGTTCGGGATTGGTCGCCGTATAGCGACTGATCAGGTGCAGGGCGACGACGGGCACGTACACCTTGTCACCGTCGGCGTATTCCACCGTCAGAAACTCGGTTGGTCCATCGCCGACGTCAAGGGTCGAAAGGCCGCGATAGCGTCCGACGCCATACTCCTCGTGCACAACCGGGTCGCCGGGGCGCAGCTCTTCCAGGCTGCGAATGACGCTATCCGTTTCGGTTCCTCTTCCCTCGCGCCGACGCCGTTGGGCCGCGCGCTCGCCGTAGAGCTGGGTTTCGGTAATTACGCTGACGGGCGCTTCCGGCAACACCATGCCCCGGTCCATATCCGCAACCGTGATCGCAAGCCTGTCGTCTGTCTCACGAAACGCAGCCCACCCGGTGACATCGACGGGAAACAGTCCGTGGTCGTGCATCAGGGTTTTCAGGGTCTCCCTCCGGCCCGGGCTGGAAGCGACTACGAGCACCCGGCCGGAAACCGACTCGAGGTAGTGAAACAGCGCTTCATAGGGGTGTTCGCTGGTCCGGTCCACCGGCAGCCGGGGCGGGGGGTCGGTTCGGTACACGGCCACATCGCCGGTGGTAGCGGGGCCGGACCGTTCGTCGTCCCGAAACGGCAGGTGCACGATGCGCGAGTAGCGGGCGATTCCGTCGGCAAATTCCTGTGGGTCGAGAAACAGATCCGCCGGCGGAAGTATGGGCCGCTCCACGTCCGAGCCAAGCTGCTGGTAGCGGTCTTCGGTCTCGGTCGCGAAGCGGGAAGCCGACCCAAGGCTGTCCTGGTCGAGAACGCACAGGGAGTTCCCGGGCAGGAAATCAAAAATGCTGGCAAGCCGATCGTGAAACAGCGGCAGATAGTATTCGGCACCGGCCGGAATCAGCCCCTGGCTGACATCCCGATAGAGGGAGATGCGTTGCGGATCCCCCGCGAAACGGGCACGGAAGGCCTGGCGGAACTGGCGGATCGCATCTTCGTTGAAGGCGAATTCGCGGGCGGGTAGAAGCCTGATTTCCTGCAGGGTCTCCAGGGAGCGCTGGGAGCGGGGATCGAAGCTGCGCAGGGACTCAATCTCTTCGCCGAACAGATCGATCCGGTAGGGCCGCTGGGCACCCATGGGAAACAGGTCAATCAGACCGCCGCGGATGGCAAACTCTCCCGGTTCCATGACCTGGCTCACCGCGGCATATCCGGAACGAACCAGGCGCTCGCGAAACGTGCCAGGATCCAGCCGGTCCCCGGACCGCAACAGGAAGCTGTAGCCGGAAACATACTCGGGCGGGCACAGTTTGTGCATCAGGGTTGATGCGGTGGCAATGACGATGCCGTGCTGAAGTTCGGGCAGGCGATGAAGGGTAAGCAGTCTGCGGGAAATAATGTCCGGATGGGGCGAAACGACGTCGTAGGGCAGGCTTTCCCAATCCGGGAAGACCAGCAGGGGCAGATCGGCGCCGGCAATGTAGAACCGGATTTCCTCCAGAATCTGGTAGCTCGTGCGGGCGTCCGGCATCACCACCAGCACCGGACCGGCATGCTGACGCGCCGCCTCGGCAATGGCGAGGCCGCGAGCGCTGCCGTACAGGCGGCTCCACTGCAACTCGGCGCCGGGGAGCGCGGGCAGCATCGGACGCAGGGGCGAGATCGGAGCCGCAGGATTTTTCTGGGGTTTTGACACGGTCAGTTAGCCGGTAGAAAAAGCGCGCTATTGTACCGCACGCATTGCGTGAAGCGGCCGGATGTGAAACCCTTGTCAACTCCGTGGGTTATCGGCATAATTTAATCCAGTTTACAGTTATCCGCTGTATCCTGCGCTCTATCAAAACATCACGTACCAGGAGAGGGGAGGGTTCATGAGCAGGAAACCCAAGTACGCAATCGGTGATTCGGTCTTTTATCCTTCCGCAGGCGTTGGCGTCATCGAGGCCATTGAAGACGTCTTTATCGCCGGCCAGTGCGATCCCTGTTTCGTCATCCGAATTCGCGAATCGGGCATGGTCGTCAAGGTTCCCCAGACCAATGTCGACAAAAGCGGAATCAGGCCCCTGCTCTCCAGCCGGAAACTGAAAGAACTCTACCGTACCCTGGAAGCCAAATGCGCCCGTCGCGTCACGGGCGGCAACTGGACCGAGCGCTGCAAGGAACTGGAGCGCCGCATCAACGGGAGCTCAAGCCTGGAGCTCGGCGAAGTGGTGCGAGACCTGCTCTCGTGGAAGGCCGATAGTGGCCTTTCATTCGAGGAATCCATGCTCCTGGAAACGGCGACGACCTACCTCTCCTACGAATTGGCCGCAGTGAAAGCGATCGCACCGGAAGAGGCCTATGATGAAATCGTGGGCCGGGTCTGCAAGCAGGCCAGCAAGAAAGCCGTCGCCTGAGGCGGCGTTCTTCCTTGGCAAGTGATTCCGGAATCTGGGTCCTGATCCCAGCGGCGGGTTCCGGCAGCCGTATGGGCACCACGGTGCCCAAGCAGTACCTTCCCCTGGCCGGTCTTCCGGTCCTGACCCATACCCTCATTCGTCTCGGCAGCTTCCCGGGCCTTCGCGGTATCGTCGTCGGCCTGTCGCCGGATGATCTCCACTGGGACCAGGTTGAGCAGCAGGTCGCTGATCTCCCTGTACCTCTTTATCGCTGCGAGGGCGGCGCGGAACGGGCACAGACCGTGCTCAAGGCCCTGGATCATCTCGCACCCCAGGCCCGCCGGGGCGATCGCGTCCTGGTTCATGATGCCGTGCGCCCGTGTGTACGCCATACGGACATTGCTGCGCTGATCATGGCGACGGAGGGGCTTGAGGAAGGCGGCCTGCTGGCGGCCCCCATAGTGGATACGATCAAACGGAGTGACGAGCACAATCACGTTATGGAAACCGTGGACCGCAACCGCCTGTGGCGGGCGCTGACGCCACAGCTGTTTCCCATGGAAGCGCTGCGCACGGCCCTGCGGCAGGCCATGGATCGCGGTCTTGCGATTACCGACGAGGCGTCCGCCATGGAGTCCGCCGGGTTTCGGCCGCTATGCATCGCCGGGAATACGGACAATATCAAGATTACCTGGCCAACGGATCTCGCTCTGGCAGAATATTATCTTGCGCAACAGGAGAAGGAGAGCAGTCGTTGATTCGGGTAGGTCACGGGTACGATGTGCACGCGCTGGTGGCCGAACGGCGGCTTGTTCTGGGCGGCGTGGAGATCCCCCACAGGCTCGGGCTTGCCGGCCATTCGGATGCCGACGTCCTGATCCATGCCGTCTGTGACGCGCTCTTCGGGGCCGCGGGACAGGGAGATATCGGCCGCCATTTTCCGGATTCAGATCCGCAATACGCCGGAATCGAAAGCCGCATTCTGTTGCGCAAGACAGGCGAACTCCTGCGGCAGCAGGGCTGGCGTGTTGGCAATCTGGACGCCACCATCATTGCCCAGGCGCCAAGGCTTGCCCCCTACATCGGGACCATGTGCGCCAATCTGGCCGCGGATCTGCAGGTAGATCCGGCTATGGTGAACGTCAAGGCCACGACGACGGAAAAACTCGGCTTCATCGGCCGCGAACAAGGGATTGCGGTTGAATCGGTGGTTCTGATTGAACGCGACTGAAGTCGCGCCCCCGCTGGCGGCGAGACATTTGGCGGGTTCACGGCTTTTTCTGTATCTTTGCCGCTCGTGCACATCCTGCTTTCCAATGACGATGGCTATCTTGCACCGGGGCTTGCGGTTCTGGCAGACAGCCTGCGTGAAGTCGCCGAACTGAATGTGGTCGCTCCCGATCGTGACCGAAGCGGTGCCAGCAATTCGCTCACGCTGACCCAGCCTTTGCGGCTGAGGCAGGGGCAGAACGGCTTTCACTACGTCGACGGCACTCCCACGGACTGCGTCCATCTCGCGATCACCGGTTTGCTGGAATCCGAACCGGACATGGTTATCGCGGGCATCAATCTTGGCGCCAACATGGGTGACGATGTGATCTACTCCGGGACCGTTGCCGCCGCCATGGAGGGGAGATTTCTCGGTCTGCCGGCCATGGCCGTATCCCTGGTCGGACACGAGGGTCGGCACTTCACTACCGCCGCGCGGGTGGTGCGCCAAGTGCTTGGCTGGTTGGTGGAGCGTCCGCTTCCGGCGGATACCATTTTGAACATCAACGTTCCGGATCTTCCCTACGAGCAACTGCGGGGTTTCGAGAGCACCCGCCTGGGCCACCGCCACAAATCCGAACCGGTAGTCCGGGACCAGGACCCGCGGGGCGAAACCATTTATTGGGTGGGTCCGCCTGGCGGGGAGGCCGACGCCGGGCCGGGTACGGATTTCCACGCGGTTCGAAACAGCTGCGTGTCCATCACGCCCCTGCACGTGGACCTGACGCGTTATACTGCGCTGGAAAGCGTGGCCGACTGGCTCAAACAGCAAGACTTTTCCGCGTGAGGCCATAGATGCAAGGTATCGGGATGACTTCTTCGCGCACGCGAGCGCGCCTGATCACCCGGCTGCGGGAACATCCCCTGGTGAAAGAGCCCGTGCTTGAGGTGATGTCTTCCCTGCCACGACACCTCTTCGTCGACGAGGCCCTGGCTTCCCGTGCCTATGAGGACAATGCCTTGCCCATCGGCCACGGGCAGACGATTTCCCGGCCGTCCACCGTAGCCCTGATGAGCAGCCTCATTCTCGACGGCAGGCCGCTGGAACGCGTCTTGGAAATTGGCACCGGTTGCGGGTACCAGACCGCGGTTCTCTCGGCCCTTTGTGGCAAGGTCTATACGGTGGAAAGAATTCAGGCCCTCCTGACCGGCGCCAAAAAGAGACTGGTGGGGCTTCGCTGCAGGAATATCTCCTACCGTCTGGCGGATGGCAGTATTGGCTGGCCGGAGCAGGGCCCCTTTGATGCGATTCTGACGACCGCAGCGGCCCCCGAGCTTCCGCTCGCCTTGCGCGAACAACTGGCCGTGGGCGGAAGCCTGATCATCCCCGTCGGAGAGGGGGAGCGCCAGGAACTGCACCGGATCACGCGCACAGACGAGACCGGATTCGAAGAAGAGGTGATTGAAGCCGTTCGATTCGTGCCCCTCGTTTCGGGTGAGCAGTAAGGCCCGGCGCAGGAGATGGGGAATCGGAAGGCAAGCACCGGTCTTTGCGTCCTGCTGTTCGCCGTCCTGCTTGGGTCCTGCACCGGGGGAGGAGAGCTTTCACCGGACGTGGATCGCAGCCCTGAGCGGCGTTCGTCCGATTATCGCACGGTGCTGCGCGGCGAGACCCTGTACAGCATTTCCTGGGACGTTGGGGTGGACTTTCGAACGCTCGCGCAGTGGAATCACATCGGTCCGCCGTACCTGCTGCGCGCCGGACAACGGCTGCGGATTAC
>JARRJV010000003.1:0-46489 GCA_037388825.1 Acidiferrobacteraceae bacterium
GAAGGCGGTGCGGGCAATGCCGAAGGCGTCGGTTCGAAACACCTGGTCGGCGGAGAAATGCGCCCACACGCGATGCAATCGACGAACACCACGCTGAAAGTTGACGGCGTAGGCGGCCAGGGCGGCGGCATTGATGGCCCCGGCCGAGGTCCCGCAGATGATCTGAAACGGGTTGGGGGCGCCCTTGGGCATCACCTCACAAACCGCCTTGAGGACGCCCACCTGATACGCGGCCCGGGCCCCGCCTCCGGTCAGTATCAGGGCCGTTTCCGGTTTTTCCGACGCCTGGCTCATCTTGTCCTTTGGTCCAACGGGCCCCATCCCTTACGATGCATCTAGCCTCACGCCAGCACGTGACGCAGTCAATACGGAGGGTACGACAATGATGAACCTGGGTCATGTGGTTTTCTACGTACGCGAACTGCAGCGTTCGCTCGCATTCTATCGCGACATCCTGGGCCTGCAGGTTGTGGGCGAGGTGTTCAATGGTCAGGCGGCGGCACTGACTGGCGGTAGCACACACCACGAATTGCTGCTGATCCAGGTGGGCGCCGCGCCCGGCCCGCTGCAGGGCCGACGCATTGGCCTGTATCACGTGGGCTGGAAGATCGGTGAGGATCTGGACACCCTGCGCCAGATGCGCGATCGCCTGGACGCGGCGGGCGTGGAACTGGATGGCATGTCGGACCATACCGTCAGCCAGAGCCTGTACCTGCGTGACCCGGATGGAAACGAGGTGGAACTGTTCGTGGACAATCCCGACGTGGACTGGAAGAACGATCCGCAATGGCTGTCCGAGCCGGTCAAGCCCCTGCGATTGTGACTTCGAAAGCCCGACCACCGGGGTCCACTATCGTCCACTATCGGCAGTGGTGTTGCGGCGCTGTGCTATGCTCGCCAAATCATGTTCCGGGAGTGAATTCATGGGTACCCGACTTAACGAAGAAACGATTCTCGCCGCGCTCGACAAGGTGATGGATCCCGAACTTCACCACAGCATCGTCAAACTGGGGTTCATTCGCGATATCGACATCGCCGAGGACTTCGTTCATCTCGACATTCAGCTGACCACGCCCCACTGCCCGCGCGCCGATGAAATCGTCGGCATGATCAGGGACGCGGTGAGCCAGATTGAAGGCGTACGGGAAGTAGAAGTCGACCGCGCCTGTCAACAGCAAGACTGACCCGCCTTGAGTACCCCGGAACATGACCGGATCCTTGCCCTTGCCGGCGTCTTCCAGTCCGCCGTGCTGGTCCAGCAGCTGGCCCGGGAATCACTCTGTGGGCAAACGGCCTACCGCGCCAGCATTCGCAGCATCCTGATGCTGGACGCGCCTGATGTAGCTTCGTTGTTCGGCGGAATCAGCGGGGTGCGCACCGGTCTGTCCAAGCTGCGGGAACAACTGGGTGGACGTTCCGGCCCCCATGAGCTTGAACTCGCGCGTTATGTCATTGCCATGGTGCAGTTGGCCGGGAAGCTCCCGCGCCACGCGGACGTCGAACAGGAACTGCAGGAAGGCATCTCGGCCGCACGCGTGCGTTACCTTGACGAACTGGATCAGGGAAATGAGGTACCACAGGGACTGGTGGATGAACTGGCACAGCTGTACGCCCGCACGATCAGCAACATGAACCCCCGCATTCTGGTGTCCGGTGAACACGGGTATCTGACCGACCCGGGCGTTGCCGCACGCGTGCGAGCCGGCCTGCTGGCGGGGATCCGTGCGGGTGTTGCCTGGCTGCAGCTGGGAGTCTTTGTTTTCGGGATAAAACACATCAAAATCGCATGTATATTTGGTATGAATCACCGGAAAATAGTTGGCAAAAATGTACCACAATTTTTGACAGTGCGTGTTCACGAGACTTTTTCTTGAGCAGTTCGTTTACCCGGGCGGGATTGGCCTTGCCCTTGCTCGCCTTCATCACCTGGCCGACAAAGTAGCCAAATACGGTCTCCTTGCCGCCACGGTATTGCTCCACCTGGGTCGCACTGTTGGCGAGCACCTCGTCCACCAGTTTCTCGATCGCCCCGGTGTCCGTGATCTGCTTCAGTCCTTTCTTCTCGATCACGGCGTCGGCATCGCCCTCACCGCTCCACATGGATTCGAACACTTCCTTGGCGATCTTCCCGGAGATGGTCTTGTCCTGTATGCGGGCGATGAGGCCGGCGAGCATCTTCGCCGTCACCGGAGAATCCGTGACCTCGAGATTGTCGCGATTGAGAAATGCACTGAAGTCACCGGTGATCCAGTTGGCCGCCTGCTTGGGCTCGCCGACGGACTTCGCCACTTCCTCAAAGAAGTCCGCCATGGCACGGGTGGCGGTAAGCACGCCGGCGTCGTAGGCCGACAGGTCATACTCTTCCATGAACCGTGCGCGCTTGTCGTGGGGCAGTTCCGGCAGGGTCGCCCGCACCTGCTCGACGAATTCCTCACTCAGCACCAAAGGCGGCAGATCGGGATCCGGGAAGTAACGGTAGTCCATGGCCTCTTCCTTGCTGCGCATGGACCGGGTCAGGTCCTTGACCGAATCGTACAGGCGGGTCTCCTGCACCACCGTACCACCACCCTCGATGACATCGATCTGGCGGTCGATTTCGAATCGGATCGCCTTTTCCACGAAACGGAAGGAGTTGATGTTCTTGAGCTCGGCGCGGGTACCGAATTCCTTTTGCCCCTTTGGGCGGACGGAGACATTGGCATCGCAACGGAAGGAGCCTTCCTGCATGTTGCCGTCACAAATCTCCAGGTAGCGCACCAGCTCGTGCAGACGCTTGAGATACGCCACCGCCTCTTCGGGCGAACGCATGTCCGGCTCGGATACAATCTCCAGCAGCGGGGTGCCGGCGCGATTCAGGTCAATGCCACTCATGCCGTGGAAGTCCTCGTGCAGGGACTTGCCCGCATCCTCTTCCAGGTGGGCACGCGTAATGCCAATGAGCTTTTCCTCGCCGTCCACGTCGACGGTGAGAAAGCCCTTGGCCACCACCGGCAACTCGTACTGGCTGATCTGGTAGCCCTTGGGCAGGTCCGGATAGAAATAGTTCTTGCGCGCGAACACGGAGTGCCGGTTCAGTTGCGCGCCGATGGCGAGACCGAACTTCACCGCCATGCGTGCCGCCTCGATGTTCATCACAGGCAAAACACCCGGAAGGGCCAGATCCACTGCACAGGCCTGGGTATTGGGCTCGGCACCGTACCGGGTGGACGCGCCGGAGAAGATCTTGCTCCGGGTACTGAGCTGGGCGTGGACCTCAAGACCGATGACGGTTTCCCATTCCATTACTCATACCCCTTGGGAATGCGCCGGTGCCAGTCGGTGACCTGCTGGAAGGAGTGGGCGACATTCAGCAGGCGCGCCTCGCCGAAGTACTGACCGATGAGTTGCAGACCAATGGGCCTTCCGGAGGAATCGAAACCGGCAGGAATGGACATGCCCGGCAGGCCGGCCAGGTTTACCGAGATCGTGTAGATGTCGTTCAGGTACATGGCCACCGGATCCGTGGTCTTGTCGCCCTGGGCAAAGGCGGTGGCCGGTGCGGTTGGACCCGCGATCACATCGCAAGACTCGAAGGCACGAACGAAATCCTCGGCAATCAGGCGACGCAGTTGCTGCGCCTTCAGATAGTAGGCGTCGTAGTAACCCGCCGACAGGGCGTAGGTGCCGATCATGATGCGGCGCTTGACCTCGGGTCCGAAACCCTCGGCACGGCTGCGTTCGTACATCTCCAGCAGATCGCCATAGTCCTTTGCCCGATGACCATAGCGCACTCCGTCATAGCGCGAGAGATTGCTTGAGGCCTCTGCCGGCGCCAGTACGTAGTAGCACGGGACGGCGAGACCACTGTTTGGCAGGCTGACGTCGACGATCTCGGCCCCCAGATTCCTGTATTCCTCAATCGCCGCCTGCACGGCGTTGCCTACTTCCGCATCCAGGCCTTCGGCGAAATATTCCTTTGGCAAGCCGATACGCAGACCCTTGAGGTCCTGGTTCAGGCTTGCCGTGTAATCGGGGACCGGCTCATTTACCGAGGTGGAGTCACGCTCGTCGAAACCGGCCATGACATTGAGCAACAGCGCCGCGTCTTCCGCGCTTTGCGTCATGGGCCCACCCTGGTCCAGGCTGGAGGCGAAGGCAATCATTCCGTAGCGCGACACACGACCGTAACTGGGTTTGAGTCCGGTGATGCCACACAGGGACGCGGGCTGGCGAATGGAACCGCCGGTGTCGGTACCGGTTGCCACCGGCGCCAGACGAGCCGCCACCGCGGCAGCGGATCCGCCGGAACTGCCACCGGGTACCCGCGTCGGATCCCAGGGGTTCTTTACCGGACCAAAATACGAGGTTTCGTTGCTCGAACCCATGGCGAACTCATCCATGTTCGTCTTTCCGAGAACCACACTGCCGGCCGCGGCGATCTTTTCCGCTACGGTGGCGTTGTACGGCGCCACGAATTCCTCCAGCATGTGCGATCCACAACTGGTGCGCATCCCGTCGGTACAGAAGATATCCTTGTGGGCCAGGGGCACCCCGGTCAGGGCGCCGGCCTTGCCTTCGGCGCGCAGGTCGTCGGCGGCCCCGGCCTGGGCCAGGGCGCGATCCTTGTCGACCGTGATGAAGGCATTGAGGTCCTCGTGGCGCGCAATACGCTCCAGGAACAGCTCGGTCAGTTCCACGCTGGAACATTCCTTGGCCGCCAGTGCGGCAGCCAGTTCGGCCACAGTCTTGTCGTACATGCGGGATCCGGTCTCCTGGTCCGTGACGGGGCTACTCGATCACCCGTGGTACCAGGTACAGCCCGGCCTCGGTCGCCGGCGCGATCTTCTGGAATTTTTCACGCTGGTCCGGCTCGGTCACGGCATCGGTGCGCAGGCGCAGCTCCATGTCCAGCGGGTGCGCCATGGGCGCAACGCCGGTGGTATCGACCTCGTTCATCTGCTCGATCAGCTCGAGAATCCGGGACAGGGTGGCGGAATAGTCCGCCAGCTCTTGCTCATCGAGCCGGAGTCGCGCAAGATGCGCTATCCGTTTTACTTCATCTGTATCGATCGACATGCGCCGGGCTCCGGGGCGTGGAAGGTCGGGGAAATTATCATAATATAAGCTTTGGTTGAACCCGGGTATTCTGATTGCTAGAGTTTGACCACACGCGTACCACTACCTTCGAAAACTACCTATGTTCAAAGCCTTGCGTGGTTTATTTTCCAGCGATCTTGCGATCGATCTGGGTACGGCCAACACGTTAATCTACGCCCGCGACAAGGGCATTGTGCTCAACGAGCCATCGGTGGTCGCCATCCGCCAGGGCCACGGGCACCGCGGCGGTCGCAACATTCTTGCCGTAGGCACCGACGCGAAGAAGATGCTGGGACGTACTCCCGGCAGCATCCAGGCGATCCGCCCCATGAAGGATGGCGTTATCGCCGACTTCACGGTCACCGGCGAGATGCTCAAGTATTTCATCCGCAAGGTACACGAAGACCGCCTGTTTCAGCCCAGCCCGCGCATCATCGTCTGTGTGCCGTGTGGATCCACCCAGGTGGAGCGCCGCGCCATTCGCGAATCGGCCATGAGCGCCGGTGCGCGCGAAGTCTATTTGATCGAGGAACCCATGGCTGCGGCCATCGGCGCCGAGCTCCCCATCGCCGAACCCAGCGGCTCCATGGTGCTGGACATCGGCGGCGGTACCAGCGAGGTGGGGGTGATCTCCCTGGGTGGAATCGTCTATGCCCACTCCCTGCGCATTGCCGGCGACAAGATGGATGAAGCCATCATCAGCTACATCCGCCGCAAGTACAGCCTGCTCATTGGCGATGCCACCGCGGAACAGATCAAGAAGGACATCGGTACCGCCTGGGAGGGCAGCGACGTTCGCGAAATGGAAATCAAGGGGCGCCACATCGCCGACGGCGTCCCGCGCCGCCAGATTCTCAACAGCAAGGAAGTCTACATCGCGCTGTCGGACAACCTGGCCGGCATCGTCAGCGCCATCAAGACCGCGCTCGAACAGACACCGCCGGAACTTGGCGCCGACGTGGCGGAAAAGGGACTGGTGGTAACCGGCGGTGGTGCCCTGCTTCGCGACCTCGACCGCATGCTCGCCGAGCAGACCGGTCTGCCCATCATCATCACCGACGATCCACTGACCTGCGTCGTTCGAGGATGCGGGCGGGCGCTGCAGGAAGCTGAAAACATGTCGGATGTTTTCGTATACGAGTAGGGTTCCGACCCCATCATGATTTCGGCCCCTGGCACGTCCTTTCGTACACCGCCGCTCACGCTTCGCCTGCTTATCTTTGCCATCCTTTCTGTCGGCATCATGTTCGCCGACAACCAGGGCGAGGGTCTGCGCCATATCCGCTCGACCCTGGACGTGCTGGCCTACCCACTGCGCTCCATTGCCGCGCTGCCGGCACGCACAGGTCACTGGATTGCCGACTTCCTAACCAGCAATGAAAGCCTGCAGAAACACTACAACGAATTGCGCATCGAGCAGCTCAAGCTTCATGCGCGTCTGCAGCAGCTGGACGGGCTGAAGAGCGAAAATGCACGCCTGCGCCATCTCCTGGGTTCGGCAACCCGCGTTGCGGACCGGGCCATTGTGTCCGAGCTGGTGGAAGTCAGTTCCGACCCCAGCACGCGCACCATCATTGTCGACAAGGGTTCGGGTGACGGCGTCTACATCGGCCAGCCGGCCCTGGACGCCTGGGGTATTGTCGGACAGGTGACCGAGGTCGACGCCCTGGACAGTCGGGTAACCCTGGTCACCGATCCCGGTCACGCGATCCCGGTACAGATCCTGCGCAACGGTCTGCGCACCATCGTGTTTGGCACCGGGGCCGACGACAAGCTCGATGTCCCCTATCTGACCCCGACCGCGGATATCCGAAAGGGGGACGTACTGATTACTTCCGGACTCGGGGGACGGTTCCCGCCGCTGTATCCGGTGGCACGGGTGAGCAAAATCATCAGTGATCCGAACGAGGCGTTCCTGAGTATTACCGCCACGCCGGCCGCACGCCTCAACTACGACAAGGAGGTTCTGCTCGTCTGGCCAGGCAAGCGCAAGACCGTAGACAAGGAACCGGAGGCATCGAAACCATGACCCTGAATCCGGTCACGCGAAGCTATCTCGTAGTTGCCTCCACTTTTGTCGTGGCCATGATCCTGGCCCAGGTACCGGTGCCGAACTGGGCGGAAGGTTTTCGACCCGACTGGGTTGGCCTGGTGCTGATCTACTGGTGCCTCGCCACACCCAATCGCGTGGGCATAGGCACCGGCTGGCTCGTCGGCATGATCCAGGACGTGCTCTACGGTTCTCTGCTGGGACAACATGCACTGGCGCTTACGGTCATTGCCTACCTTGCCGCGCGCCTGCATCTACGTATCCGGGTGTACCCCCCCTGGCAGCAGGGTCTCGTGGCCCTGGTGCTCCTGTCCATCGGTCAGCTCATTGTCGTTTGGGTGCGGGCTATCATCGGCCAATCGATTACCGGTTGGGCATTCTGGACACCGGGTCTGGTCAGTCTGTTCATCTGGCCCTGGGTCTTTGTCATTCTGCGAGACATACGCCGTCGAGGGCAGGTCAAGTAATCCATGCTCAACATCCCGCTGAAGGATTACTTTCGGGAAACACGCATCTACGGGTCGCGCCTGACCTTTGCCGCCGCATTCATGATCCTGGTTGTCCTGGTCCTGCTGGTGCGCCTGCTTTGGCTGCAGGTGGTCCACCACAAGCACTATGAGACCAGGGCGCTGGCGAACCAGATCACACCGATACCCATCCCGCCGGTACGCGGCCAGATTCTTGATCGAAATGGCGTTGTCCTTGCACAGAACTACCCGGTCTACACCCTGGACCTGATTCCGGAACAGGTTTCCAATATGGCGGCAACCCTCAAGGAGCTGGGTCAGCTCGTCACCCTGACACCGAATGACATCAAGCAGTTTGAGCGCCAACGTAAGGCCGCCCCCCGATTCGAAAGCATTACCCTGCGCGCCCACCTGACGGACGAGGAAGCTGCCCGCGTTGCTATCAACCGTCCGCACCTTCAGGGCGTGGATCTCCGTGCACGCCTGCAACGCCACTATCCACTCGGAAGTTTTGGTGTGCATCTGCTCGGCTATGTCGGGCGCATCAACGAAAAAGAGATGGAACGTATTGACCACGCCGCCTACCGTGGAACCCACTTCATCGGCAAACTCGGGATTGAAGAGAGTTACGAGAATCGCCTGCTGGGCAAGGTCGGTGTTAAACAGGAGGAGACAAACGCCTACGGTCGAAGCCTGGGCGTGCTTCCGGATACCGGCAAGGAACCAGTGGCAGGCAAGAACCTGATCCTGAACATCGATGCCAAACTCCAGGCCATCGGCGAAAAGGCCCTGAAGGGCAAGCGGGCCGCGGCAGTGGTGCTCAACCCCAATACCGGCGCCGTGCTTGCCTTCGTCAGCATGCCGACCTACGACCCGAATCCCTTCGTCGACGGGATCGACCAGGCATCCTACGACGCGCTGCTGAACAACCCCGACAGGCCGTTGATCAATCGTGCGCTCAATGGTCAGTACTCGCCGGGATCCACCATCAAGCCGTTCATCGGACTGGGCGCGCTGGAATCGGGTGAGGTCAAGGCCAGCGATACCATCACCTGTCATGGATTCTTCAGGCTGCCGGGGGACACCCATCGGTATCGCGACTGGAAACACAGCGGCCATGGCGTCATGAACCTGCACGATGCAATCGAGCAGTCATGCGACGTGTACTTCTACAAGACAGCGGTTACGCTGGGTATCAATTACATTCACGACTGGCTCACCCATCTCGGGTTCGGAAAGCGCACCGGAATTGATCTCAAGGGAGAGTCCCCGGGCCTGGTCCCCTCCGAACAGTGGCGCGAAAAGCGGCACCAAAAATGGTATCTCGGCGAAACCGTGGTCACCGGAATCGGGCAGGGTCCGCTACTGGTGACACCGCTGCAACTGGTGACGGCGGTGTCGGCGCTGGCGAACCGCCGGGCCGTCATGAGACCGGAGCTGTTGCGGGCCATTGAAAACCCGGCAACCCACGAGCTGCGGTACGTGAAACCCCGTGTGGATGAGCTGCTCAACCTCACGGATCCGAAACACCTGCAGACCATCGTCCAGGCCATGATCGACGTCGTGCACGGACCTCACGGCACCGCGCGACGCATCGGGTGGAATGCCCCGTACAGGATTGCCGGCAAGACCGGAACGGCACAGGTCCTCGGCGTGGCCCAGGGCGAACGCTACAACAAGGATTTGGTTCCCGAGCGTCTGCGGGATCATGCGCTATTCATCTGTTTCGCGCCGGCGGAGCAACCGCGTGTCGCGGTGGCGGTCATCGTCGAGAACGGCGGTCATGGAGGCAGCGCCGCCGCGCCGGTGGCACGCAAGCTGATGGACTACGTGCTGCTCGGAGACAGAGACCAGCCCCGGCTTGCAACAGGCGAAGGCGCGAAGCGTGCCAAGGCAAAACCATGAATATGCGATTCCGTCTTCCATTCGATCTGCGCTTCGACAAGCCGCTGCTGCTGGCGCTGCTGACCTTCGCCGTGGTCAGCCTGTTTGTGTTGTACAGTGCAAGTGGACGCAATCTTGGCGCGGTAGCTTCACAGGTTTTTCGCTATGTTCTCGCCTTTGCGGTCATGCTCGCCATCGCGCAGGTGCGGCCGGAAACCATGCGGCGCTACTCGCCCCATCTTTTCGGAATCGGCCTGGTCGCGCTGGTCGCGGTTCTGATCGCCGGTGAAATCGGCAAAGGCGCGCAACGCTGGTTGTCACTGGGTCTGCTCAATATCCAGCCTTCCGAAATGATGAAGCTGGCCGTGCCCATGATCGTGTCCTGGTGGATCGCACGCGACGGCATCCCGCCGCGCATGCGAAGCCTGTTGATCGCCGGCGGACTGATCGTGGTGCCCGTATTCCTGATCTACGAACAGCCGGATCTTGGGACATCGATCATGATTCTGGCCTCCGGGCTGATCGTGCTGTTTCTTGCTGGAATCAGCTGGAAGTTCATCATCGGGTCCGTGGTGGCCCTGGCCGGCGCCCTTCCGCTGATCTGGTCCCACATGCTCGACTATCAGCGCGCCCGCGTCATGACTTTTCTCAATCCGGAGTCCGACCCGCTCGGTCGCGGCTACCACAGCATCCAGTCCATGATTGCAGTCGGCTCCGGCGGATTCTTCGGAAAGGGATGGCTGGACAGCAGCCAGGCGCATCTGGGCTATCTGCCGGAACGCACGACGGATTTTGTTTTCGCCGTTTTCGCGGAAGAGTTTGGCCTTCTGGGTGTGTTGCTGCTCTTTGCTCTGTACGGGTTTCTGATTGGGCGCTGCATGATGATCGCCTACTATGCACAGGACGCCTACAGCCGCCTCCTCGCCGGCGCCCTGTCCCTGACCTTCTTCCTGTATTTCTTCGTGAATATCGGAATGGTGACCGGACTCCTGCCGGTAGTCGGCGTTCCCTTGCCGCTGATTAGTTACGGTGGCAGCTCACTGGTTACATTGCTGGCAGGCTTCGGTATCCTCATGAGCATCCAGACACATCGCAAGATCATTGAGCATTGATTCCCCTGACCTGCGCGCGCTCATTCCGATTCTGCATACTCCCGGTACTCATGTTCATGGTCTGTGCCGGTCCCGCCCGGGCCGTGGACCTGGAGCAGTACCCCGAGCTGCAATCCCTCGTACGGTCGCTTCATGAGAAATACAACTACAACGAAACCATCTTGCGCGAACTGTTTGCCCAGGTCGAAATCAGCCCGCGGGTTATTCGCGATACCAAGCATCCCGGGGAACGGCGTCCCTGGTACAAGTATCGAGACCAGTTCGTCACCGCTCTCCATGCACGTCGTGGCAGCCGTTTCTGGCACAAACATGCCGAAGCGCTGTCCCGCGCGCAAAAACAATACGGGGTCGACCCCGAACTTGTGGTGGCCATCATCGGCATCGAGTCCCGCTACGGCCGCAACATCGGACACCTGCGTGTCATCGATACCCTGACGACTCAGATGCTGACTCACCCGGAACGCAAGGACTTTTTCTCCAAAGAGTTGATGCAGTTTCTGCTATTCGTCCGCGATCACCGCTTGCAGCCCCTCGCCATTCGCGGCTCCTATGCGGGAGCCATCGGCATGGCACAGTTCATTCCGAGTACGTATCGAAGCTACGCGGTGGACTTCGACGACGACGGCCGTGCCGACCTGATGAACAGCGTCCCGGATGCAATCGGCAGTGTCGCCAATTACTTTCACCAGCATGGCTGGAAGGCGGGGCAGCCGGTCTGTGACGAGGCCCGCACCCACGGCGACATGGCGCCCTGGCTGAGCGATCTTGGAACCGGGCCCCTGCTTACCCTCGACCAACTGGCCAACTTCGGCATCGTTCCGGCGCACCGCAAACCGGACCTGCACCTGCGCGCGGCGATGATGCAACTGGAAGGCCGCCGCGGAATGGAGCACCGCCTGGTGTTCCACAATTTTTTCGTGGTTCGGCGGTATAATCACAACGACAAGTACGCCATGGCCGTGTGCGACCTGAGCCGCATGATTCGACGACGCTATATTCCCGGGAAATCCTCATGAAGGCGCTGGCCGTCCTGCTGGCAACCGGAGTTCTGCTGACCGCCTGCACCTCGGGTCGCAACCCCGGGGGGTACTACCAGGACGATGGACCGCAGTCGGGTGTGGCCGTGGACTTCTCGCGGATTCCCGACGCGGTGCCAAAGCCCGAACCCGTCAATCCGGCGCGGTCCAGACCTTACACGGTCATGGGTCATACCTATCGTCCGATGCACAACGCTCGGGGCTATCGTGAGATCGGCATCGCATCCTGGTACGGGCGCAAGTTCCACGGTCAGCGCACGGCCACGGGCGAACGCTACGACATGTATGCCATGACCGCCGCGCACAAGACCCTGCCTTTGCCCAGCTATGCCCGCGTCACCAATCTTGCCAATCATCGTTCGGTCGTCGTAAGAATCAACGACCGCGGTCCATTTCTGCACAATCGCCTGATCGACCTGTCCTATGCCGCCGCGATGAAGCTGGGAATCGTGGGTCACGGCACCGGTCGCGTCGAAGTCACCGCGATTGTGCCTGGAGATGAAGTGCCCGCACCCGACGACGGTGTCACGACGCGGCCCCTGCAAGCCGGCGCCCCGGCGTCTGGCAGACCGGTTCCGACCAGCCTTCCGGCCGACGCGCGACTGTACCTGCAGGTCGGAGCATTTTCCGTGCGCGCCAGTGCCGAGAAACTTCGTGCGCGCCTGGAAGCCGCCGGCCTGCGGCCGGTCTTCGTACAGGCGGCGGACCGCTCGCCCTCCCTGTTCCGGGTTCGCATCGGACCGGTACGAGACCGCGACAACCATAGCGGCTTGCTCAAACGCGTCGCCGAATTTGGCATCAGGCAAACCCATTGGGTAACGGAATAGCCCCGTTCCTGCACGTGATTCGCTCGCGTTCCATCCTGCCTGCCCTGTGTCTGGCATTCATCCTGGCAAGCAGTGGCGCACGGGCCGGCCCCGTTGCGGCCAGGGCTGCGCCGGTCATCGAAGCAGAGTCCTACCTGCTCTACGACCACAATTCCGGAGAAGTACTTGCGCAAAAGAACATCGACCAGCAGGTTGCGCCGGGCGAGCTTGTCAGGCTCATGGTTGCCTTTGCCGTGTTCGATGCCATGGCAAATGGAAAGCTGAAGCCCGATGCAACGGTGCCGATCCGGCCGGCCACCCGGAACACACCGGCGCCCCGGCTGTTTGCACCGCTGCATGCGCCCATCGCTGCTCAGACACTCGTTCGCGCGCTCGTCATCGGTGGCGCCAACGACGCCAGCACCGCCCTTGCCCAGGCCATAGACGGCAACGTGCCAGCGTTCCTTGCCCGAATGAACGGATGGGCGCGGCAGTTGGGGATGGATCACACCCGGTTCACCGACCTCACCGGCGTCGACCGGACCCGGCAAACCACGACCGCGCGGGACCTGCAGATCCTCGTCCGCTCCCTGATCCGTCGTTTCCCGCAAGAATACGCTTTGTTTCACGAGCGCCAGATAGGCTACCAGGGCCTGACTCTGTACAACCGCAATGCCCTGCTCTGGCAAGACAAGCAGGTCGATGGGGTGGCCGCGGCCAGGGTGGCGGGCAAGGCACGCCACCTGATCGCGTCCGCCGTGCATGATAAAATGCGCCTGACGGCCATTGTCCTGGGCGCACCCGGTGAACGGTCCCGTGTCTATGGCGCCAGACAGCTGTTAGAATTCGGTTTCGCCCACTTTGAGACCCGATTGCTGTACCGGAGCGATACACCGGCAGTCAGGGTGCGCGTATGGATGGGTGACCGGGATACCGTACCCGTCGGTACCGCGCAGAATCTCTACCTGACCTTGCGCCGAGGCAGTTTCGACCAGGTGCGGGCACGATTGCGCATCGACTCCATCCCCGAGGCTCCGGTAGAGGCAGGCACCCGGCTAGGCACGCTTCAGTTGACACTGGGTGATCGCGATCTTGGACGGTGGCCGCTGGTGGCGTTGCAGACCGTGGGCACCGGGGGTCTCCTGCGACGAAACTGGGATCGCCTGCAGCAGTGGCTGGATGGCGATGATTCTAAACCGAGTGAGTTGACGAACGAACATGCAGGACATCAAGAAGGTCTACCTGAACGGTGAATTCATCGACCCGGATGCGGCGAAGGTATCGGCCTTCGATCGGGGGTTTGTGTTCGGCGACGGCGTGTACGAGGTAATCCCCGTCTACGGGCGGGAACCGTTCCGCCTGCCGCATCACCTGCAACGCCTCGCCCACAGCCTCGAAGCAGTACGCATTCCCAATCCCCTGTTGGGCAGCGAGTGGAGCAAAATGATCCACGAGCTCATCGCCAGTTGCGAACAGGATGACCAGGCGGTCTATCTGCAGGTAACCCGCGGACCCGCGCCACGGGATCATGCCTTCCCGGGAGAGGTGCAGGCCACGGTCTTTGCCTACAGCAAGGCCCAGAAGCCGCCGTCGCTGCAGGAACTGAACGAAGGTGTGCGCGCCATCGTCGCCGACGACATCCGCTGGGATCGCTGTGATATCAAAGCCATCGCCCTGCTCGCCAATGTGATCCTGCGCCAGCAGGCAGTGGAGCAGGGGGCGACGGAAACCATTCTGATCCACGATGGCGAACTGACCGAGGGCGCGGCGAGCAACATCTTTGTTGTCCAGGACGGCGTGCTCGTGACGCCACCGAAGAGCCGCCAGATTCTTCCCGGCATCACCCGCGACCTGCTGGTGGAACTGGCAGGTCAGCACGGTATACCGTACGAGGAACGCGCCGTTGCGCGCGAAGAACTGTTTACCGCCGATGAAGTGTGGATGACCAGCTCGACAAAGGAGATTCTCCCCATCGTACGCATAGACGACCACGTTGTCGGTGCCGGCAAGCCCGGACCCCTGTTTCATCACTGCTACGCCCTCTATCAGGACTACAAGACGGCATTCCGTGCGGGCGAGGTCGCCTGAGGTTTTCATGGTGACCAGTGCACTAAGCCGGACTTCTCGCCCCGCGATGACTTCCGAGGTGCGTATACGCCACCTCGGCGTGGTCGACTACCACGAATCGTGGCACGCGATGCAGGAACTGACGCAGGCGCGCGATGCACACGCGCCGGACGAAATCTGGCTACTGCAACATCCCCCGGTCTACACGCTGGGTTTCAATTGTCACCAGGCCATTGCTCCGGAGGGGAATGGCATTGCCCGTGTCCACAGCGACCGCGGCGGCCAGATCACGTACCACGGCCCGGGCCAACTCGTCGCCTATGTCCTGATGGACCTGCGCCGCCGGGGCTGGGGCGTGCGCCGCCTCGTGAACGCGCTGGAACAATCGGTCGTGGATCTTCTTGATGACCTCGGGATCGACGGGGCGCCCAGGTCGGATGCCCCGGGTGTCTACGTGAATGGGGCCAAGATCGCCGCCCTGGGTCTGCGCGTCCGACGCGGCTGCAGCTATCACGGCTTGGCCCTGAACGTGGACATGGACCTGGAGCCCTTCAGTCATATCGATCCGTGCGGCTATGCCGGGCTGCGCGCGACCGATCTGCGCCGGGAAGGCGCGTCGCTGGATACAGACGGCGCCGCCGCCGCGCTCCTTCCTCACCTGCTGGAGGCCCTGGAACTGGATAGCGCGATGGACCCTGTCGGGACAACGGGGGAGTCAAATCATGGCTGACAACGATACCCCGGTGATGCCCCCCCATCCGGGCAAGGGCGCATCCAAGACCGCGCGCATACCGGTCAAGATCGTGCCGCGGGAAAGCAGTCTGCGCAAACCGCCATGGATACGGGCCCATGCCCCCAACCGGCCCGAGGTACTGGCACTAAAGGAACTGCTGCGCGAACACTCCCTGAATACCGTGTGCGAGGAGGCCGCGTGCCCGAATATTGGCGAGTGTTTTGCCCATGGAACGGCGACCTTCATGATCCTGGGCAAGTTGTGTACACGCCGCTGTCCGTTCTGCGATGTCGCCCACGGCCGCCCGGAACCTCCCGACGCGAACGAGCCTGCCCAACTGGCCGCGGCCATTGCCGCCATGCGGTTGCGTTTTGTGGTGATTACGTCGGTGGACCGGGATGACTTGCGTGATGGAGGCGCGTCCCATTTTGCCGATTGCATACGCGCCGTGCGGGAACAGGCGCCCGATACCACGGTGGAGATCCTCGTCCCTGATTTTCGCGGCCGCCTCGATGTCGCCCTGAAGCATCTGGCCGCGGCGCCGCCGGATGTGTTCAACCACAACCTGGAGACAATCCCCCGCCTGTATCGCCAGGCACGCCCGGGTGCGGACTACAGGCACTCGCTCGAACTGATTCGCCGCTTCGGGGAGCAGAACCCCGGCGTTCCCACCAAATCGGGCCTGATGGTGGGTCTTGGGGAAACGCGCGAAGAGGTCCTGGCGGTCATGGCGGACCTGCGCGAGCATGGGTGCGAGCTGTTGACCGTGGGCCAGTACCTGCAGCCGGGTCCACACCACCTGCCGGTGGAGAGGTATCTGACACCGGAGGAATTCGCCGAATTCGAGACAGCCGGGCTGGAAATGGGGTTTCGCAACGTCGCCAGCGGCCCCATGGTTCGCTCGTCCTACCACGCCGACCTCCAGGCCGCGGGAAGACCCGCCGGTACCGCCCGCTAGACCCGGGTTTGGGCCGCGCGTTCCCCGCGAACAGGAAAGGGTCTATATTGTTAGAGACTGCACCCGCCACTGCGCAAGCGTCCATGGCCGATATCCTGAAATACATCGTCAATGAACAGCTGGGAGACTCCGACCCCAACGGATATCTGCAGCGCCTGGACGACTGGTCGGAAGACATCGCCCGCAACGTCGCGGCGCAAGACGGGATCGAACTCAGTGATGCGCACTGGGAGATCCTGCATTTCCTTCGACGCTACTATAGTGAGTTTGGAATCGCTCCGAACGTGCGCGCACTTTCGAAGGCGATCGCGGCGGAATTTGGCGATGGCAAGGCCAGTCGCAAGTACCTGTACACGCTGTTCCCCCTTGGGCCATCGCGCCAGGGCTGCAAGATCGCCGGACTGCCCCAGCCCAACGATTGCATCGACGGAACGGATTGACGCACCAGAAAGTGACAAGCGTGCGCCAGATCGGGGCACGCACACCTCTTGCCCCCACCTCACAGCTGTACAACAATGTAATCATAACTTTCCGAGTGCGGCGTGGAATTTGCAGCGCAATGGCCCGGTGGGGGTCGAACGGAAAACGAATCTGAAATGACGAAGCAGCGAAAACCATGACCGGTACCCGATTCTCACTCGAAGTCCAGCCCCGCATCCCTCCGAGTCTGTCCCGCCTCAATGAGCTCGCCAATGACCTGCTCTACAGCTGGGACCGCCAGGTGCGCGGACTGTTCTTTCGCCTGGACCGCGAGCTCTGGGAGCAGTGCGGACACAACCCCAAGGTATTCCTGCGCCGCGTAGCGCAGGAGAAGCTCGATGCCGCGGCGGACGACCGGATCTTCGTGGAGGACTACAACCGGGCGCTTTCCGTCTACGACGTCTACCTCGAATCCTCCATGCGCCCGGAGACCGCGGCCGAGGTCAATCCAGACACGGACCTGGTCGCCTACTTCTGCGCCGAATTCGGATTCCATGAAAGCGTCCCGCTGTATTCCGGCGGGCTGGGCATTCTTGCCGGGGACCATTGCAAGGCAGCCAGCGACCTGATGCTCCCTTTTATCGCGGTGGGGTTGCTCTACCGTCGCGGCTACTTCATGCAAACCGTGGACGGACAGGGCAACCAGATCGCCCACTACACCCCGACGCACTTTGACGATATTCCGGTTACTCCCGCAGTCGATGACCATGGGAGTGAAGTGCATGTTTCCGTCACGTTGGAAGACCACGATGTCGTACTCAAGGTCTGGCAGGCCAAGGCAGGGCACATCATTCTTTACCTGCTCGACAGCGATTTGCCCGAAAATCGAGACGAGGATCGCCGCATCACCTATCAGCTCTACGGCGGTGACAAGACCACCCGTATTCAGCAGGAGATCGTACTCGGAATCGGGGGAGTCCGCGCACTGCGCGCGCTCGGACACGAGCCGACCGTGTGGCACATCAATGAGGGGCACTCGGCGTTCCAGATTCTCGAGCGCGTACTCGAAAGGGTACAGGCCGGTCTCGATTTTGCCTCCGCCCTGGAACTGGTTGCCGCCGGTACGGTGTACACGACCCATACTCCGGTGCCCGCTGGCCACGACATCTTCGACCCGACCCTGTTCACCACCTATTTCACCAAGTTCGCACATGACCTGAAGATCCCGCTCGAAGATCTGATGAAGCTGGGTCAAAGCCCAAGCAATCATGGCGGCTTTAACATGACCGCGCTTGCGATGCGCGGCTCGCGCTTCCAGAACGGGGTCAGCGAGATCCATGGCACCGTTGCCTCACGCATGGAAGGATATATCTGGCCCCAGGTGCCGCCGGAAGAGAATCCGGTCCGTTTTGTCACCAACGGTGTGCATGTCCCCACCTTTCTTGCGCGGGAATGGGTCAACCTGTTCGACATGCGCTTCGATCGCACCTGGCGCAACGAGTTGCTGGACGAGGACTACTGGGAACGGATCGACACCATCCCCGACCAGAACTACTGGAGTGTGCGCCAGACCCTGAAATCGGAGTTTCTGGAAGAGGTCCATGAGCGCGCGGTGTACCAACATCGACGCAACGGCTGCAGCGATGTGCAGATCAATCGCATTGTCCAGCATCTGGCGTCGTCAGAAACCGACATCCTTACGCTGGGTTTTGCCCGGCGATTCGCAACCTACAAGCGTGCGCTGCTGATCTTCTCGGATCCTGCCCGGCTGGCACGTATCGTCAATGATCCGGAGCGGCCGGTGCTGATCGTATTCGCCGGCAAGGCACACCCGAGTGACGTTCCGGGACAGGAACTGATTCGGACCATCCACGAGTATTCACACCAGCCCGAGTTCGAGGGCAAGATTATCCTGCTGGAAAACTACGATCTGGCACTGGCGAGAAAACTGGTGACGGGCGTGGATGTCTGGCTCAATACACCGGAATATCCGCTGGAAGCCAGCGGCACCTCCGGCGAGAAGGCGGGAATCAACGGGGTGATCAACCTGAGCGTGCTGGATGGCTGGTGGGGTGAGGGTTACAACGGTGAGAACGGCTGGGGCATCACACCCCACGGACCCCAATACGACCCGGCCTTCCGCGATCGCGAGGAAGCGCAAACCCTGCTCGACATCCTGGAGTACGAAGTGGTTCCCTTGTACTACGAGCGCAACGGCCACGGCTATTCGGAAGGCTGGGTAGCAAAATCGAAGGCCTCCATGAAATCCGTTATGCCCCAGTTCAATGCGCAACGCATGGTCATGGACTACGTCCGGAGCTTCTACGGCCCGGCGATTCGCCACCGTCGCGCCCTGACCGCGGACGACAGCCGACCTGCGAGCAAACTGTCGGAATGGAAATCCCGCGTCTCCGACGCGTGGTCAGGCGTAAGCCTGCGCCGCATGGAGGACGTTCCCACCGAGATCCTGGCGGGTGAGTCCATGCGCGTGCGCGTCGCCGCCCAGCTCAACGGTCTCGCGCCCGAAGACGTGCATATCGAATGCCTGATAGGAACGGCAACCGATGGCGACACCTTCAACGTGGACAACCGCTATCTCTTCGAACCGGTGGAGCAAAGCGATTCCGGGGAAACCACGTTTGAACTGCAGCTTGCGCCGGACCTGGCCGGTCTGCAATTCTACAAGATCCGCATGTTCCCCTGGCACGACCTGTTGGCACACCCCTTCGAGATGGGATTCATGCTGTGGCTTTGACCGGAGTGCGTCCATAGACTTCGACCATGCGCGCAAGCCGGGCCCGCCGGTCATCGGTCAACTGCTCCCATTCAAATCGCCAACGCCAGTTTCCCCGGGTAGTGGAAGGTGTATTCATGCGGTATCCGGCACCCAGTTCGAGCACGTCCTGCAAGGGCGTCACGGACAAGAGCGCCACCGATGCCAGACTGGCGCGAACCAGGGGCCAGGGCATGGCATCGCTGGAGTGGCCCAGGTACTCATCCACCTTGCCACGCTCATCGTCCGCAAGCTCCTCATACCAGGCGCAGGTCGTATTGTTGTCGTGGGTCCCGGTATAGACGACGGAATCCGGTTCGTGATTGTGCGGCAGATACGGATTGTCGGCACCACTGCCGAAGGCAAACTGCAGGATGCGCATGCCGGGGAACCCGAAGCGTCTGCGCAAAGAAGTGACCGCTTCGGTGATGACACCGAGATCTTCGGCAACCAGTGGCAGCTCGCCAAACTCACCGACCAATGAACTGAACAGCTCTTCTCCCGGCGCCTTGATCCATTCCCCGTCAACCGCGCTTTCCTTGTCCGCCGGAATCGACCAGAAGGCCTCAAAACCCCGAAAATGGTCGATTCGGACCAGGTCGTACATAGCCAGCAAGGAGCGCGTGCGCTCGTGCCACCAGGAGAAATTCTGGTCCTGCATCGTCTTCCATGCATAGTGCGGATTGCCCCAGCGCTGGCCGGTAGCAGAAAAATAGTCCGGCGGAACACCGGCCACGGTGCGCGGTTGTCCCTGCTCGTCGAGGTCGAACTGGTCGCGGCGGGCCCAGACATCGGCACTGTCCAGCGCCACGTAGATTGGCAGATCGCCGAACAACAGAATTCCTTTTTGTGAGGCGTAGGCACGCAGGGCGTACCACTGGCGAAAGAATACGAATTGCTCGAACTTCGTCTGATTGATCCCCCCGATGAGCCGGGTATGCGCCTCGCGCAGGGCGTCCGGGTCGCGATCGCGCAATTGGACAGGCCACTCCTGCCAGGCCCGGTGCTCCTGCTCCTCGCGAAGAACGGCATACAAGGCAAAATCATCCAGCCAGTAGGCCTGCGACCGGCAAAACTCGTGAAACGACTCGCAGTCCTCGTCATTCGCCCCGTACTCGAAACCCTGGTAGGCCTCGCGAAGCATCCGGCGCCGCCAGGCCGAGGGGTTGACGCCCGATGGCAGCTCAAAGGAATTCAGCCAGCGCCAGGAAACCAGTTCCTCCAGGTTGATCCACAGGGGATTGCCGGCGTGAACTGACAACGCCTGGTAGGGAGAACCGTCATCATGGGTTGGGCCGTGGGGAAGAATCTGCCAAACCGTAGCACCGGACTCTGACAGGAAATCGATGAAGCGAAACGCATCGGCCCCCAGATCGCCATTGCCGTAGCCGCCCGGAAGAGAAGTCGGGTGCAGGAGAATCCCGGCCCGGCGCCGGTCCAGGGTAGAGAAGGAAGCGTTCACGATTTCGCTTGGCCCGGTTTCATGGTGCCACCGTGCAGGGGCGTACCGCCGCCGGTGGTGAAGGGATGGGAGAGATATTCCGGTGGTTCCCGATGCAGGATCTGATACAGGTGGGTGAGGTGTGCGCGGTACAGGCGGTCGAAGTCGCTCACCGTTTCCGCCGGGTTTTCTCCACCGAACCACCAGAACCAGTCCGACCCCTCGCACACCGCCAGCTGCTGGTCCGCGGTCTCAAGGTGGTCACCCTCGAGCCCGCTGGCCACCGCCTCGTCAAAGGCGTGCTTGGCATCGCCCAGCATGTCCCAGCCGCGATTCTTGTCGTGCTCGCCGATCCAGGTGGAAAACGTTCCGTAGACCCAACTTCCCGGGACCAGGTGCGGCAAACGGTTCGTTTCCAGTTTCTCATCCAGACATTCGGCAAATGTCGTGGGGCGAAGCTTCGGGTTTGTCGCCAGCGCCTGGTACAGCTCACTTAGAAAATGGAAACCGTTTTCGGGATAGTGTTCCCAGGCGTTCTCGCCATCGAGAATGATCGATACCACGCCTGGGGATCGGGAGGAAAAACTATCCGCGATATTCTCCAGGTGGTGCACCAGGTTGGCCACGGCATCGTTCGCCGCCCAGTCCGAAAAGACAAAACCAATCTGGTCGGACAAGCGGTCGTCGCGAAAGAAACACGCGATTTCGCCATCGTCGATGTGGTGTGGCTGGAACAGGTAGTGGCGCTCGGTTTCCGCCAGATCCTTTCCCAGGGCCGATACACTGTTATGCAGCACGCTCTCGCCGGTCGCGATCCACGAAAAGCCAAATTCCTCCATGAGACGAGCGGTGGCATCACTGACGCTGCCTTCCGACGGCCAGCAGCCGCGGGGCTGGAATCCAAAATGTTTCTTGAAACAGTTGATCCCCCGCTCCATGTGCCAGCGTGCACGCGCCTCCCCGTTCGGATAGTCCTGCAAGGCGGGCAGTGGTGCTTCGGGCATGGCCTCCTGGGCACAGCCAATCTCAAGCATCAGCGGCACGATGGGGTGGGCATAGGGACTCATGGCCAGTTCGATCTGCCCACGTTCGGCCAGGGCCCGATAGCGCGGGACGATGGATGTGAGTATCTCGCCGATGATCTCGAGCAAGCCCAGCCGCTCGTGAATGGTATAACGGCTACCCTTGTCCATCAGTTCCCGCACCCGGGGATCATTGCGCCGCACGGTTTCTCCCAGCCAGGCAAGGTGATACCAGACCAGCAGATCGGCGATGAATTGATCGTCCACATAGTCCAGGCCATGCGGCATCTGGCAAAAATGTTGCGCCAGTTCGTGCAGACGCTGGTAGGCCGGAAAGCGCTGAATCATGCGATGCTCGTTGGCCCGCCCGCAGGCTGCGATGAGGGACTCCCGCTCGCCACGCTCGCCCGGTAACACGGGATCTGCCAGGGCGGCCAACAGAGGATCGCGGATGGCCGTCCCTTCCTCCCGCGCGGACTCCACCATGCGTGCATAGTCATCGATCTGGTCCAGCAGGACCGGCGCGAAATTCACCACCGCCTTCATGTCCGGCTGGTTCTCCAGATGCACGGCCATGTCGACGTAGTCCTTGATCGCGTGGAGATAGGTCCAGGGAAGGCGATAGGTATCGCGCACCAGATCCCGGTACTGGGGCTGGTGCATGTGCCAGCACAGCACCACCCGCAAGACGTTGTTAACCGACATAGTGTTCTTCCATATCCAGCATGGCCGGTGTCACCAGCACGACGCCATGGGGGGTTACATAGAAACGCTTGGCGTCCTTCTCGGGATTTTCCCCGATCACCGTTCCTTGCGGCAGGATACAGCCCGAGTCGATCACGGCGCGCTGGATCCGGCAGTCCTTCCCGATCTGGACGCCCGGCAGGATTACGGACTCCGTAACGCTGGAATTGGAGTCGACCCGGACACTGGAAAACAGGACCGAGTGACGCACGACCGAGCCACACACAATACAACCGCCGGACACCATGGAGTTGACTGCCAGACCCAGACGATCCGCGTCATCATAGATGAACTTCGCCGGGGGCAATTGCTCCTGATAGGTCCAGATGGGCCAGTCGGTATCGTAGATGTTCAGTTGCGGAACTGCGTCGGCCAGCTCCAGATTGGCCTGCCAAAAGGCGTCGACAGTCCCGACATCGCGCCAGTAGGCATGACGTCCGCTTTGTACGTCCCGGAATGGATACGCGAACACCCGATAGTTGTTGATGACGGCCGGAATAATGTTGTGACCGAAATCATGGGCCGACATGGAATCTGTATGGTCTTTCTGCAACTGCTCGAACAGAAAAGCGGTATTGAATACGTAGATCCCCATGGAGGCGAGTGACATCTCATCATTACCGGGAATCGACTCGGGTTCCTCCGGCTTCTCGTCGAAGCGCACGATACGTCCACCCTCCACCACTTTCATGATGCCGAAGGACTTGGCATTGCCGATAGGCACCTCGATGCAGCCGACCGTCATGTCCGCCTGCTGGTCCACATGGAACGCGATCATGGGGCCATAGTCCATCTTGTATATGTGGTCGCCGGCCAGCACCAGAACGAACTCCGGCTCGTGCGCGCGGATGATATCGATGTTCTGATAGATCGCGTCCGCGGTACCGGCGTACCAGGACGACTCCACCCGCTGTTGCGCGGGCAACAGTTCCACGAATTCGTCCACCTCGGCGCGCAGGAAACTCCAGCCCTGCTGGATGTGCTTGATCAGGGAGTGTGCCTTGTACTGGGTAAGTACACCGATCCGCCGAATACCGGAATTGATGCAGTTGGACAGGGGAAAATCGATGATGCGAAATTTGCCGCCAAAGGGTACCGCCGGTTTGGCGCGCCAATCGGTCAACGCCCTCAGCCTTGATCCCCGGCCACCGGCGAGAATCAGTGCAAGGGTATCGCGGGTCAGTCGGCTTACGTAACGTTGACGGCGCACACACATGGGTACTCTCTGGGGACCAAGCAATTCTAGGAATTCGGGTTGACTTTATTATTGCGCAAGATCAAGTTTAGGGCTCGAAAAAAATTCAATTCGGTATCTTTGCCGGAAGTCGATCCGGATCCGTCCCTATCATGACCCGCATTTTATTTCCCGTCAGCGAGGCCTACCCGCTCATGAAGACTGGCGGCCTGGGAGACGTCGCGGGGGCGCTGCCGCCGGCGCTGAAGGCCCTGGGCGCGGACGTGCGCATACTCATGCCCGCCTATCGGGACAGTCTGAAAAGGGCAGGCAAGACCCGCAAACGCATCAGTTTCCACGTCCCGGAGCACGATGCCACCGTGACCTTGCGGGAAACGAAGCTGCCGGGGACCGAGGTCAGGGTGTGGCTGTTGGACTTCCCACCGGCCTTCGACCGCAGCGGAAATCCTTACCACGACGAGCACGGCCGACCGTGGCGCGACAACGCCTACCGTTTCGCCCTGTTGTCGCGCGTGGCAGCGACCGTGGCCCTCGGTGGTGCGGGAATGAAGTGGCGCGCCGACTTGGTGCATTGCCATGACTGGCAGACGGCGCTCGTCCCGGCCCTGCTCGCGCAGGAACCGGCCCGACCCGCGACCGTATTCACTATTCACAATCTTGCCTACCAGGGAGTGTTTCCCCGCTTTACCTTTGATTCCCTGCGACTGCCGGAATCGCTCTGGAGTCCGGAGGCACTCGAGTACCACGGGGACATGTCGTTCATCAAGGGCGGAATCGCGTTCGCCGACCTGGTCACCACGGTCAGTCCCCGGTACGCGACCGAAATCCAGACGCCCGCCTTTGGTCATGGGCTGGACGGCTTGCTGCGACACCGTGCCGACCGGCTGATTGGCATTCTCAATGGAATCGACGAAACCAGTTGGGACCCGAAGACCGATCCGCTCATCCGGCACCACTACGACAGCCACTCCTTCGCTCGCAAAAAGGGGAACAAGGCATCACTGCAAAAGGAAATGGGGCTGCCCCAGGAGCCCGAGATCCCGCTCATCGGGATGATCTCCCGGCTCGCCGAACAAAAAGGAATCGATCTGGTACTGGACGCACTGCCACAGCTTCGCGACCAGTCCTGGCAATTGGTCATCCTGGGCAGCGGGGAGCCGGACTACGAAGCCAGCCTGCGTCGCCTGGCCAGGACCAGCGGCGATCGGGTTGCGGTGCGAATCGGCTATGACGAAAGCCTGGCCCATCAAATCGAGGCCGGAGCCGACCTGTTTCTGATGCCCTCACGCTTCGAGCCCTGCGGACTGAACCAGATGTACAGCCTGCGATTTGGCACCGTCCCCGTCGTCCATCGGGTGGGCGGTCTTGCCGATACCGTGGTCGATACCGAAGACGCCACCATCACCGCGGGGACGGCCACGGGGTTTGTATTTGACGGCGCGACGCCGACTGCCCTGGTTTCGGCGGTTTCCCGTGCGATCTTGTACTACGAGCAAAAGAAGGTCTGGCGAAAAATCGCCTTAACGGGAATGAAACAGTCCTTTTCCTGGCGCACCAGCGCGGAACAATATATGCACCATTATCGCACCCTGTCGAAGGGACAGCGGTAACACCAAGGGCGTATAATGATTTTGGTGGCGGAAAAACGGCTATCAGGTCCCGGGTACGGGAATTGCTAGCGATGCAGGTAATGGAGGTCCAAATGAAAGAGATGACCGTGAAAGAGTTGCGCGAACGGGCGCGAGAGTTGGGCATCGTCGGCTTTAGCAAGCTGCGCAAGGAGGAATTGCTGGCTGCCATCACCGAGATCGAATCGGAATCGACGACAGCGGCGCCGGAAACGGAAGCGCCTGTTGCCACGGAGGCGAGCGCCATTGCCGACGTGGAACAGCATATCGAGGAAACCAAGTACCATACCGGCGCCCCGGCGACCAGCTATGCGCCGGATCTGGGCGAGGACATCGACTCGCTACCCCCTCTCCGGGGAGAGCCGCGGATCGTGTTACTCGCGCAGAAACCGGGCGTGCTACACGCCTACTGGTATGTCAGCCCGGGGCATCGCGCGAACCAGCCTGACCTGCGGCTGCGACTTGGCCTCATGTACGACCGTGATTTCCACGTGAAAGAAGAAATCGCCATTCCCTCCGATCAGGGTACCTGGTATTTCCATGTGGACCAGAGCTGGCACCCGGCAACCATCTATGTCCAGCTGGGTCACTACGATGAACAGGGCAAGTTCATCATCGCAATTCGGCGCGGGATTGTCCGCCTGCCGCGTGTACTGGACTATACCGGTCTGGGCGTGAACTGGGCGCTGAATCCGGAAGAGTTTGAACGGGCACGTTCCACCAGCGGGATGCTTGGCTCCCACGCACCGGGCCGTTGGCCCCAGGGCCCATCCAGCTATGAACTCGTCAGCAGCCATATCGTGTCGAGCGAGAGCTCGATGCGCCGGGGCTAGGGACCCGGCTTGAATCCCAAGGGATATCTTTCGCTCGTTCTGCACGCGCACCTGCCCTTCGTCCATCACCCGGAATACGAGCACTTCCTGGAAGAAGACTGGCTGTTCGAGGCGCTGACCGAGACCTACCTTCCTTTGCTGGAAGTGTTCGAAGGCATGCAGTACGACGGCGTGTACTTCCGCATCACCATGTCCCTGACGCCGCCGCTGCTGTCCATGATGACGGATCCTTTGCTGCAGCAACGCTATGTCCGTTATCTGGACGAGCGGATCAAGGCATTGGAAGGCGAACGCAAGCGGACGAACGGAGACCCCTACTTTCAACCCGTAGTCGAGTACTACCAGAACCGTTTTCACGAACTGCGCGACCGCTACGTGAATCGCTATCAATGCGACGTTGCCGGCGCGTTCCGGCGCGTCATGGAGAGCGGCTCCCTGGAGATCATCACCTGCGGCGCGACCCATGGATATTTCCCGCTCCTGGCCCCGGAAGAAGAAAGTCTTTATGCGCAAATCTCCATGGCCGTGCGCACCCACGAGCGGATTCTGGGTCGCCGCCCGACGGGCATCTGGTTGCCGGAATGCGGCTATACCCCGGGTGTGGACCGCATCCTGAACGAGTTCGGGATCGACTTCTTTTTCCTGGACTCCCACGGTGTGCTCGACGCCGAGCCGCAGCCACGCTACGGCGTGCACCGACCTATACGTACCCCCGGTGGCCCGGCGGCCTTCGGCCGCGACTACGAGTCCTCGAAACAGGTCTGGTCGGCGGAGGAAGGCTACCCCGGAGACCCGGTCTACCGCGAGTTCTACCGCGACGCCGGATTCGACGTCGACGCCCCCCACATGGAGCCCTTGCGCCACGCGGGCATCAAGACCTTCACCGGGCTCAAGTACTTCCGCATCACCGGCAAGGGCGACTACAAGGAGCCCTATCACCCGGGATGGGCGCGAGATCGGGCAGCGGAACATGCCGGCCACTTCCTGTTCAACCGCCAGCAACAGGTGAAATGGCTCGCCTCCCAGTTCGATCGCCCGCCCATCGTGGTCGCCCCGTACGACGCCGAGTTGTTCGGTCACTGGTGGTACGAAGGCCCCCAATGGATCGACTTTCTGTTCCGCAAGATGGCCTTCGATCAGGACGACATCCGCCCAATCACGCCGCGCGAGTACCTGGACTCGTTCGGCGACCTGGATACGGCGCAACCACCGGAATGCAGCTGGGGCGCGGGTGGATACAACGAGGTCTGGCTGAACGGCAGCAACGACTGGATCTATCCCTACCTGCACGAGGATGCCGAACGCATGAGTACGCTGGTGCACCGCTTTCCGGATGCCGACGGGGATCGTCGCTGGGCCCTGGACCAGGCCGCCCGGGAACTGCTGCTGGCACAATCCAGCGACTGGGCCTTCATCATGAAGACGGCCACCAGCGTGGAGTATGCCGTGCGCCGAACCAAGACCCATCTCCACCGATTCCAGCGCTGCGCCGACATGGCGGAGTCCGGCCACTACGACCACGACTATCTGCGCGCCATTGGTGAGCGGGACTCCCTGTTTCCGGATATGGACTACCGGATCTTCCGCCGCGGTCCCTGGATCTAGTGCGGGCTTCGCGCGTGTAGTCTACTCCGCGGGGACGAGCGCCCGGCCCTGGTGATACAGAATCTTCCAGCGCCCTCCAACCCGCTTCCAGATCGAGTGCCGCATGGTATGGACGGGCTCGCTACCGCGGGGCCGACGAATCAGCTGATAGTTCACAAGTGCGACGTCGGGATCCAGCCAGCGAGCAGTGAAACCCGTGATGGTGCACGGGTCGATACTGCCAGCGGTGACGGCAGCGATCGTCTGCTGGCGATCGTAGATGCGACCCGATGCGCCGTACTCGACGTATCCCTCAGACAGCACGTCCTCGAGTTATTCGGGCGAGGCCCGCAGCGCCGGAGTCAGGAGGCTGTTCTCCAGATCCAGAAGTTCGTTTTCTTCGGCCGCTGAGAGGTTCATCGGCCCCACTGTATCAGACACCGGCTTCCTCACCCTACGGCGCGCCGAACGCCGCCGCGGAAACCAGTTCGCTCCGGATACGATCGGGATGCAGGACAATGCTTCGGCCTTTATTCGATTTTCACACAGCTTCCGCTTCCGTGTACTTTTCCCGCGACAGACGTATCCTAGGGAACCTGTCTTCCTCCGCCGGAGCGGGATCGGTATGTCTGCCGCTATAGCTCATGACGAATTCGCCGTCCGTTGCCGTGGCATTAGCAAGGCCTACGGCAGCGGTGCCGCAAGGGTGCCGGCCCTGCGCGGCGTCGATCTGGACGTGCGCCGTGGCGAGCTACTGATGGTGGCTGGTCCCTCCGGCTGCGGCAAGACGACATTCCTGTCGATACTCTCGGGTCTGCTCGATCAGGACGAAGGGCAGTGCGAGGTGTTGGGGCGCGAACCTGCCAGGATGGATGCCGACCAACGCGACCGTTTTCGCGGCGAGTCCATCGGGTTCGTGTTCCAGGCATTCAATCTCCTGCCGGCGCTCAGCGCGGTCGACAACATCTCCGTACCTCTCGTCATCGGCGGCATGCCGCGCAAACAGGCCGTGGAGCGTTCACTTGACCTGCTCGATCAGGTTGGCCTCAGGCCTCGTGGTGACCGGCGGCCGGGCCAGTTGAGTGGGGGCGAACAGCAACGTATCGCCATCGCCCGCGCGCTGATTCACAGCCCTCGCCTCATCGTTTGCGACGAACCCACCAGCAATCTTGATCATCATACGGGACGGGAAATGATGTCTCTGCTTCGTGGGCTCACCGCGCAGGCCGGCAATACGCTCATCATCGTTACCCACGATGACCGCATCCTGAAGTTCGCGGACCGCATCGCGCATATGGATGATGGCCGCATCGTGGGAATCGATGACCAGGAAAACCGGGCTCCGGACTCATGAACCGCGCTTATCTCGTTCCGGGCCTGGCCGCGTTGGGCCTGTGTCTGGCCATCGGTGTTGCCGTATACAGCAATGCACCGAGCCGGGTCCAGGCCCAGGGGATCGCGCCGTTCAACCCACCCTATTCCTCGGCCGTCGCCGGTGCTGGCATCGTCGAGGCGAGCACGGGCAACATCGCCATTGGCACTCCGGTCGCCGGTATTGTAGCCAAGCTCTACATAGAGGTAGGAGACCAGGTGCAGCAGGGTGACCCGCTGTTCACCATTGATGATCGCGCCCTGCACGCACAGTTGCGCACCGCAACCGCCCGCGTGCAGGAAGCCGCCGCTGCACTGCGCAAGCCAAAACACCGGCTTGCCAATGCGAACAGACTGGTCCGGCACGATCCCAGCGCGATCAGCGCTCAGGGCCTGAGCGATCTGCGCGACGAGACCGCGCAGGCGGAGGCGACACTGGCGCTGGCACGGGCGCAGCAGGCCCAAATCGAAGTCGATATCGAACGTCATACGGTGCGCGCGCCAGTGGCGGGCAGGATCCTGCGACAACACCTGCGCGTGGGCGAGTACCTCGGCGACGGAGCAGTTTCACCCCCGCTGTTGTTGCTCGGCGGCACCGACCGCCTGTACGTGCGCGTAGACGTCGACGAACACGATGCCTGGCGCGTGCGTCCCGGCGCCGCGGCTATTACCTATGTGCGCGGGCAACCACAACTGAACACGCCCCTGCACTACGAATACACCGAACCGTACATGGTACCCAAAACCTCGCTCACCGGCCTGAGTACCGAACGGACCGATACCCGCGTCCTGCAGGTGCTGTACAGCTTCAAACACGGTGCACTGCCGGTCCATATCGGGCAGCAGCTGGATGTCTATATCGATGCGTCCGCCGCGGGTGGCGCGAAACCGGGCCGATAGTGTTCTATCTCGCATTGAAGCTTCTCAGCGGCGACCGGGGCAAGTATGTCGGCCTGCTGCTGGGCATCACTTTCACCGCCTTTCTCGTCACCTTCGCCGCCTCCTATTTCGCCGGTTTCATGACCCGCGGCTTCGCCCTTATCAGTGAGAATCCCTCCGCCGACGTGTGGGTCATGGACCCGGCGGTGGATTCGGTCGAACGCACCATCAACCTGTCGTCCTCGGCGCTGGAGCGCGTGCGCAGCGTTGACGGCGTGGGCACCGCCGTGCCACTGACACTGGGCACCGTGGATGCACGTTTTCCCAACGGCCGTTTCCAGTCGTTCCAGGTTATCGGCGTCGACGATGCCACCCTCGCCGGTGCTCCAGTCTTGCCGGGTGGCCGGCCCCCGACGGTATTGCACATGCCCGACGCAGCCATCGTTGATGCCGGTGGCACCCACGGCAAACTGGCGACACCGGCGAGAACGAAAGACCAATGGCCCCGCGACGGGGTGCACCTGGACGTCCCTACACGCCGTTTGCGTGCCGGGGATGAGCTCCTTGCGAACGATCGGCGCATCCGCATCGTCGGGCGCTCCGCGACCGTGCCCCGGTTCCCGCCACGGCCGCTGCTCTACACACCCTACTCCAACGCCGCGCGCATCCTGGCGCCGGAACGCAAGCTATTGACCTTCGTGCTGGTCACCGCGCGGCCGGGGGTCGCGCCGCGGCTGTTGGCGCGGCGCATCGAAGGCGAGACCGGCCTGCGCGCGCGTTCGCGCGCCGACTTCAAGGTGGATACGGTACGTTGGTATCTGGTGAATTCCGAGGACGTGGGCGACATGGTCGCCATGATGACCCTGGCGATGACGGTCGGCTTCGGTGTCGCCGGAATCATGCTCTTCATGTTCACATTCGAGAACCTGAAACAGTACGCCGTGTTGAAGACCATGGGTGCGACCCGGCACATGTTGCTGCGTGTGGTCTTCGTTCAGGCAGGGACGTGCGCGTTACTCGGTACCGGCCTGGGGATCGGTCTGTGTGCGGTGATCGGCGAGATTGCGGCGAGCGCCACCGGCTACCCCTTCCGCATGATGTGGTTCACGCCGCTACTGGGAACGGTTGGTGTGCTGATCGTCTCGCTGGTCGCGGCGGCCATCAGCATACGACCGGTATTGAAACTGGAGCCGGGAATGGTCTTCGCCGGGCGCTAGGGTCGGCTGGAGATCGAAGCGGGATGGTTTGTTCCGGGGCGCGTGTGAGCACCGGGAGGGGCGAGCTAATCGCGTCGTTCGGCCTCTTGTTCCAGCTCTGGCGATTCCGTTTCGCGGGAATGCTTCTTTGGCCACAACTCGCGGGTGGTGCGATACACCTCCCAGCCGACGAAGGCGCGCCCGGCCCAGAGCAGCAGGAAGCGATATCGTGGTGCGACCGTGAGCAGTAGCGACTGGCCCACTGCGGCGAGAACCGGGTGGAAACGCAAGCGGCGGACCGTGCCGAAAACCTCATCGATTACACGCAGTGGCTGACGCCAGGTACCAGAAATCCTGACGATCTCGTCGCGCTGGGCCCCGGCCCGTGCGATCAGCCGCTCCTGACGTCGTTTGATTTCGGCCAGTCGCTTGTTCATCGCCGTGAGGAAAGCTGTTCCCGGTCCTTGTCCAGCTCTGACAGGGTTGCGGAAAAAAGCCGCGGTTTTCTGCGAACCACGTAAAGTACCCGCAAGCCGGCGATAATTCCCAACACCAGATAGAAAGCGGCAAAACCGGCGAGCACCTCCATGCGATGCGTTTGCCAGAACACCATGACCAGGACAATGGTCAACAGAACGACACCGAGTCCGATCAAAAACGCAGTGACCAGGCCCAGAATCACGATCTCCTGCAGCCGCTCTCGCTCTTCCTCCAGCTCATTGGACGCAAGCTCGATACGGGTCTGCACCACCTCGATCAGCGTGGAGAAGAGACGCTCAATGGATCCCAGGAGACCCGTGCCGCCGCCGACCGCCATCTGCTAGCGCCGTCCCGACAGCATGCCGAGCAGGAAGGCCACCCCGGCGGTGATGGCGAGGGACTGGATCGGTTTCTCGCGAACCAGGTCCTCGGTCGCCTTGGCATACTGGCGCCCGCGGGCCAACAGGTCGTCCTGGAGCTCGTCCAGCTTGGCGCGCGCGTTCTTGATGCTGTCCTCCGCGCGGGCACGAACCTCGGCTACCTTTTCCCCGGTCTGGTTACGGGTTGCGGCGAGAAGATCCTCGGCATCACGGATGACGGTCTGGAAATCCTTGATCAACCTTTCTTTTGCAACATCTGTTTCACTGGCCATGGCAATGTCCTCTTCTTGGGTATCGGTCATGGTTCTGGCTTCCGACAATGGTTATGGGGGCGACCCCGGCACGTTTCCAGGGTCCGTCCGACGCATCTCTCTACGGCCGGCCGAAGCCCCGAAAATCCTGTTATCGACACCTTTTTATATAGCAGACGGTCACCAATTGATATTGATCGGTATCAAAGGCATCCGGGACAAATCCGGACGGCACCGGTAGATGGTGGGCCCGCCAGGACTCGAACCTGGGACCAAGGGATTATGAGTCCCCTGCTCTAACCAACTGAGCTACAGGCCCTGCGTGGGAAGGGCGCCGATCGACCCGGCGTCGGCGCATTGTAAAGGAGAAGCCTCGCGGGTGTAAGGGCGCAAAAGGAAAGGGCCGCTTTCGCGGCCCTTTCGACTGTTGCTTCGTACCGGATCAGTCCAGGAAGCTGCGCAGGTGCTCCGAGCGGGTCGGGTGACGCAGCTTGCGCAGGGCCTTGGCCTCGATCTGGCGAATACGCTCGCGCGTGACATCGAACTGCTTACCCACCTCTTCCAGGGTGTGGTCGGTGTTCATGTCGATACCAAAACGCATGCGCAGTACCTTGGCCTCGCGCGGCGTCAGCGTCCCCAGGATGTCCGTGGTCGCACCCTTCAGGCCGTCGGCCGTGGCCGCGTCCGGTGGTGCGATCACGTTCTGGTCCTCGACGAAGTCGCCGAGGTGGGAATCCTCGTCGTCGCCGATGGGCGTCTCCATGGAGATCGGCTCCTTGGCAATCTTGAGCACCTTGCGGATCTTGTCCTCGGGCATCTCCATGCGCACCGCCAGTTCTTCCGGCGTCGGTTCGCGGCCCATCTCCTGCAACATCTGCCGCGATATGCGGTTGAGCTTGTTGATGGTCTCGATCATGTGCACCGGGATACGAATAGTGCGCGCCTGGTCGGCAATGGAACGTGTAATCGCCTGCCGGATCCACCAGGTGGCATAGGTCGAGAACTTGTAACCGCGACGGTATTCGAACTTGTCCACGGCCTTCATCAGACCAATGTTTCCTTCCTGGATCAGGTCCAGGAACTGCAGGCCGCGGTTGGTGTACTTCTTGGCAATGGAAATCACCAGTCGCAGGTTGGCCTCGACCATTTCCTTCTTCGCGCGACGGGCCTTGGCCTCACCGATGGAAACCCGGCGGTTCACCTCTTTCAGCTCGTGAATCGGCAGGCCGGTACCTTCTTCCAGCTGCAACAGGCGATCCTGCGCACGCAGGATCGTGTCCGTATGCTCCTCGATCACTTCGGAGTTACCTTCGCCGGACTTGATCACCTTCTTCACCCAGCGCTTGTTGGTCTCATTGCCAGGGAAGGTCTTAATGAAGGCCTTGCGCGACATACGGGCCTTGGAGACGCAAATCTCCATGACCTCTTTCTCGAGCGCACGAACCTGTTCCACGATTCCGCGCAGCTCGTCCACCAGGGCATTCACCTGCTTGGTAACGAACTTGATCTGCATGAGCTCGTCGGCAATCTTGCCGTAGTACTTCTGGCATTCCGGTGCGCCGATCCCCTTCTTCTTGATCGTCTTCTCGATGCTGTTGAAGAGCTTGCGGATGCGACCGAAACGCCTCAGGGCTTCCTCGCGATCGGGACCGGTCGCCTCTTCCTCTTCATCATCGTCGTCGTCCTTGTCCTTGTCGGCGGCGCCGGCGACCGTGGAGGCCGGGCGCGAGATGTCGTCCTCGGCATTGGGATCGACGAAGTCCGCCACCAGGTCGGTCAGGCGCATGTCTTCCGCCTCAACCCGCTCCATCAGGCCAACCAGCGTACGGATGGTCGCCGGGCAGGCAGCAATGGCCTCCATGCTCTGGCGCACGCCTTCCTCGATGCGCTTGGCGAGCTCGATCTCACCTTCGCGCGTAAGCAGCTCCACCGTGCCCATTTCGCGCATGTACATGCGCACCGGATCGGTGGTGCGTCCAAATTCACTGTCGACCGTCGACACGACCTGCTCGGCCGCTTCCGCAGCCTCGTCTTCGTCGGTGCTGGACTCGGCGGTCTCATTCTTGAGGATGAGCGAATCCGCATCGGGAGGCGTATCAAACACCTCGATGCCCATATCGTTGATCATATCGACCACGGCCTCGATCTGGTCTGTATCGTGGACGTCTTCCGGAAGGTGGTCGTTGATTTCCCGATAGGTGAGATAACCCTGCTCTTTCCCGCGAATAATCAGCTTCTTTAGCTGGATCCGCTGCGCTTCCTGATCAATCACTGCCATAGATGTGTACTCGTACCCGTCGTGATCACACAAATATTTACAACTTTAGTCGATAAATTATTGAATTTCCAATAACTTACCCGTTTGAAAGTCCCTTTTTCGCCTCGTGCAGGCGCATTAATTCCTTTTTTTCCTCTGGCGTCAATGCCTGGCCGCGTTCGCCCAGTTCCTGAATCCGGTTTTCCAGATCCTGCTGCCTTAGACGCCGCAACAGGTCCCGAAATTCCGTCACCAGGTCCCGTTCCTCGTCGGCAATCAGCCGCTCGTTCACGGCTGCCAGCTTGCCCAGGGGGCCTGCATCCTCGCTGTCGCGAAAATGCTCCAAAATCTGGCCTGTCGTCGCTGAGCCATGGCTGTCCAAATGCTCCAGCAAGCGGCGGAGCAGGTCTGCCCCGGGCTGCTGCAGGCCCGCGATCGCGTCCCGTTCCGCCACCGTTTGCGCCAATTGCGGATGTTGCACCAGCAGCGCGATGGCCTGGCGCATCAGGCTGGGCTGGCCGCTGGCGCGGGGCCGGGGAACGCGGTCTCTTCTAGATGCGGGCGATTGTGAATTTCCCAACAGTGTAGACAAGTTTTTTGAATTTACACGGGCTTTTTCCGCCAATTGTTCCGTCATCAGGTCGCGAAAAACCCCCGCCGGCAGACGCTCGATCAGAGGTCGGGCAAGCTCCACCAGCCGCGCCTGGCCGTCCAGACGACTGAGGTCCACCTGGGCCGCCAAAGTATCCAGCAGGTACTCCCCAAGGGGCATGGCCGAGCGAACCCGTTTGGAGAATTCCTCACTCCCCTCCTTGCGCACCAGGCTGTCCGGATCCTCCCCCTCGGGCAGGAACAGGAAACTCACCTGCCGCCCCTCGCCCATGATCGGGAGCACCGTATTCAGCGCCCGCCACGCGGCATCGCGGCCAGCGCGGTCGCCGTCGAAGGCGAAAACTACCTCCGGCGCATGGCGGAACAGGCGCTCCAGATGGTCGCGGGTGGCGGCAGTGCCCAGGGTAGCGACCGAATAATCGATCCCGAACTGGGCGAGGGCCACCACGTCCATATAGCCCTCCACGACCAGCACCCGTTGCTCGCGGCGGATGGCATCCCGCGCCCGGTGCAGGCCATAGACCTCCCGCCCCTTGTGAAACACGGGAGTCTCGGGGGAATTCAGGTATTTCGGTTCGCCATCGCCGAGCACGCGGCCGCCGAACCCGACCACGCGCCCCCGGTAATCTTCTATAGGAAACATCACCCGTTGGCGGAAACGGTCGTAGTAGCCGCCCTGGTCCCGCCGCGCCAGCAGGCCGGCCTCCACCATCGCATCGCAGGTGGACTCGTCCTTGCCGAGGGCCTTCAACAGATTGTCCCAACCCGCCGGCGCATAGCCGAGCCCGAAGCTGGCCGCGATCTCGCCGCTCAGGCCCCGCTTCTTGAGGTAGTCCACCGCCTCCGCCGCCGCCGGGTGCTCCCGCAGTTGGCGTTGGTAATACTGATTGGCCTGTTTCAAAAGATCCAGCAGATCCGCCTGGCGCCGCTCGGACTCCCCGACCGAACCGGCTTCCTCGGGCACGCTCATACCGGCGATGGACGCCAGCTCCCGCACTGCCTCGGGGAAACTCATGCGGTCATAGCGCATGAGAAAACCGATGGCGGTACCGTGCTCGCCGCAGCCGAAGCAGTGATAGAACTGCTTGTCGGCACTGACCGTGAACGAAGGGGTCTTTTCCTCGTGAAAGGGACAACAGGCCTTGTAGTCCTTGCCCGCCTTTTTCAGGGGGACGCGGGCGTCGATCACATCGACGATGTCGATCCGCGTCAGCAGTTCGTCAATGAATTTCTCCGGGATTCTTCCTGCCATAGCGGGCACACGCCTGACGCGAGAAAAGGGTATCTGGATCGCGCGGCGCCGGATGCGGCAGCGCGCGGGATCGATCAGCCGCCCAGCTGCGCCTTGATCCGGGCGCTGACGGCGCCCATGTCGGCGCGGCCCTGGATCTTCGGTTTGAGGATCCCCATGACCTTGCCCATGTCCTTCATGGAGGACGCGCCGCTGGCGGCCACGGCATCGGTGATCAACTTGTCGAGTTCGGCCTCGCCCAGGGGCTCGGGCAAATAGTGCTGCCACACGGCGATATCGGCCTTTTCTTTGTCCGCCAGATCCTGGCGCCCGGCCTTCTCGAACTGGTCCGCGGCATCGCGGCTCTGCTTGATGATTTTTTCGACCACCGCCAGGACCTGGGTATCGTCCAGGGTGGTGCGCTCATCGACCTCGCGTCGCTGGATCGCGGCCTGCAGCATACGGATCGCGCCCAGGCGCGCGCTGTCCTTGGCGCGCATGGCGTCTTTCATATCGGCCGTGATGGCTTCCTTCAGGCTCATGGGACCTGGGGCCGGAAAGAAGGAAACTAGTAGAGGCGGGTCAACTGCCGCTGTGCGCGCGACAGCTTCTTGAGCTCACGCTTGCGGGCGGCGGCGGCCTTGCGCTTGCGCACCGAAGTCGGCTTTTCGTAGGCCTCGCGGCGACGCATTTCACTGAAGATACCGGCCTTTTCGCAGGCGCGACGGAACCGGCGCAGGGTCACGTCGAACGGCTCGTTTTCTTTTACACGGACTGAGGGCATAAATTCCTCGGATTCTGGCCGGTCTGCGGGACCGGGTTTCACGGAAAGCGCGGGATTTTATAGGGAGAAGGGCCGTTTGTACACACCCGCCGGATCCCGTCTGGCCTTGCTGTGGGCGGCGGCTGGCCCAACAATACGCCCCATGCTGGTTCTGGGCCTTGAAACTTCCTGCGACGATACCGGTGTCGCCCTGTACGACAGCGGCCGCGGCCTGCTGGGCCACCGCCTCTATTCCCAGCTGGTCCACGTGGAATACGGGGGGGTAGTGCCGGAACTGGCCTCCCGCGACCACGTACGAAAGCTCTTGCCCCTGGTGCGCACCGTGCTGGCCGATACCGGGATCGACCCCCAATCCATCGACGGGATCGCCTATACCGCCGGACCCGGCCTGGCGGGAGCCCTGCTGGTAGGGGCCGCCCTGGCAAGATCGCTGGCCTTTGCCTGGGACCGGCCGGCCATCGGCATCCATCATATGGAGGGCCACCTGCTCTCCCCCATGCTGGAACCGGAACCGCCCGAATTCCCCTTTCTGGCCCTGCTGGTCTCCGGTGGTCACACCCTGATCGCCGACGTCTCCGGCATCGGCCAATATCGCGTGCTCGGGGAGTCGCTGGACGATGCCGTGGGCGAGGCCTTCGACAAGACCGCCAAGATCCTCGGGCTCGGCTATCCCGGCGGACCCGCCATCAGCCGGCTCGCCGCCGAGGGACGCGCGGAGCGATTCGAATTTCCGCGACCCATGACTGATCGGCCGGGCCTGGATTTTTCCTATAGCGGCCTGAAGACGGCGGTGGCCACAGCACTGGCGGAGGAAACAGATGTGGATGAGCAGACACGCGCCGATATCGCCGCCGGCTTCCAGCTGGCGGCGATCGAAACCCTGGTGATCAAGTGCCGGCGCGCGCTGGAGCAAACGGGCCGCTCACGGCTGGTAGTCGCCGGTGGAGTCAGTGCGAACGCGTTGCTGCGACAACTAATGCAGGAAATGACACAGGCCCTGTCGGCCCAGGTCTATTTCCCCAGACCCGAATTCAGCACCGACAACGGCGCCATGATTGCCTTCGCCGGTGCCCTGCGCCTGGCCGCCGGCGAACACGATGCCGGGCTCGACTTCCAGGTTCATCCCCGTTGGACCATGGACAGCCTGGCTGCGCCCGGCGACTAGGCTATTTTCCGATCCGGGTCTCGGTGCCGGCGATCAGACGGCGTATGTTTTGCCGGTGACGCCAGTACAGGAGGGCCGCCACGGCAACACTGATCGCCACCACAGCCGGTACCGGGTGACGCCACCAGACGAAGATTGGCGACAGCGCAGCAGCCACCAACGCCGACAGCGAGGAGTAACGGGTCACCACCGCCACCACCAGCCACGTAAGCGCCAGCAGACCACCGATGACGGGATCGAAGCCAAGGTAGGCACCGAGGGCGGTGGCCACTCCCTTGCCCCCCTTGAATCCAAAGAATACCGGATACAGGTGGCCGAGGAAGACGCTACCCATGACGGCGGCAAGAACAACCGGGTCCTGCGTCAGGAATCGCGCCAGCACCACGGCCATCACTCCCTTCAACGTGTCGCCAATGAGGGTCACGACCGCGGCGCGCTTGCCGCCATAGCGCAGCACGTTGGTCGCACCCGGATTGCCGGAGCCAACGGTGCGCGGATCCTGAAGATGCATCAATCGCGCCACGACAACAGCGGACGAAATTGATCCCACCAGGTAGGCAAACAGGGGGAACAGGTATTCGGACATGCGCGTATTCCACGTGCTTGCGTTGCCGCCGTCAAGACAAGCGTGGGGGATTTCGCTATAGTCCGCGAAATCACGACAATCCGGGAACTCGGGTGGACATCACATTCCTGCACGGTCTGCGCATCGACTGCATTATCGGCATCTGGGACTGGGAGCGCCGAAGCAAACAAACGGTATACCTGGACCTGGACATGGCCAGCGACGTTGGTCGTGCGGCCGGCAGCGACCACATCGATGACACCCTCGACTACAAGGCGGTATCGAAACGGCTAAAGGAATTTGTCGGCCAATCCGAATTCCAGTTGGTGGAAACCCTCGCCGAAAAAGTGGCCGAAGTCCTGCTGGAGGAATTTTCCATCCCCTGGGTCCGCGTGCGCGTCAACAAACGCGGTGCCGTACGCGACGCCGGAGACGTAGGCGTCGTCATCGAACGCGGCCAACGCACGGACAGATAGGTCGGCGGTGCCCCGGGTCTTCGTCAGCATCGGCAGCAACATCGATCCAGGGCAAAACGTGCGCGGCGCACTCAAGGCCCTTGAGCGCCACTTCGGCCCCCTGCTCCGATCCACGGTCTACGAATCCGAACCCGTGGGCTTCGAGGGCTCGAACTTCTACAACCTGGTTGTTGGCTTCGATACCGGCGAAGCGGTGGCCGTCGTAAAGGCCACGCTGGCACAAATCGAGAATGATTTCGGCCGGACACGCGACGTCGGTGACGATTCGCGCACCCTCGACCTGGACCTGCTGCTGTATGGAAACCTGGTGCGCCACAACGGCAACAGCGACCTGCCACGCAGCGATATCAGAAGCTATGCCTTCGTACTCAGACCACTGGCGGAACTGGCGCCGGACATGCCGCACCCGGAAACGGGTCAGACCTTTGATCAGATGTGGAAGGAGTTCCATGGCTCACAACTGTTGTGGCCGGTGGACCTGGAAGAAGACCCATAGACACAGGATTCGGCCGGCTCTTGAGCACGGGAAGCGTAGTCCTTCCCATCTTCTATCTCCCTACAGAACGACCCAGCGACCTCCATCCACCGCCACCACCTGGCCCGTGATGAACTCCGCGTCGCGGACCAGAAACTGCACGGTACGCGCGATATCCTCGGGTGCGCCGGATCGCTTCAGTGGCGTACTGGAGATGATGCGACGCTTGGCCATATCGTCGAGATCCTTTTCCGGCCACAGGATCACGCCGGGCGCAATTGCATTGACCCGAACCTCCGGACCCAGCTCCCGCGCCAGGGACTTGGTCAACATGATCAGACCCGCCTTGGCGACACTGTAAATCGTATGGTTCTTCAGGGGCCGGTCCCCGTAGATGTCGGCGATATTGATGATGCAGCCACTGTGCTGTTTGAGCAACGGTGCCGCCGCCTGCGACAGGAAAAACGGTGCCTTGAGATTGGTACCGATCAGATCATCCCATTCCCGCTCCCCGGCCTTCCCTACCGGCGTGGGATAGAACGTCGATGCATTGTTGACCAGCACGTCCAGTCGACCGAAGGCCTGTCCGGTTTCACTGGCCAGATTCGACAGGACACCGTTGTTCAGCAGATCCCCGCCGAGGAGTACCACCGATTCCGGCCGTTCGGACTGCAGTTCTTCCTGCAGGGCGCGCGCGCCTTCCTGGGAATTGCGATAGTGGATAGCGATATTCATGCCCTCGGCATGCAGGCGACGGGCAATACTGGCGCCAATACGGTGCGCGCCACCGGTAATGAGAGCTACCTTGTTTGCCAGGGGAGAGTCCGCCATCGCGCGAATATTCGTTATGATGCGAGTTTCACCATACCCGCTAAATTGCGAAAAGACTACCGGCCGCCAACCATGTCCGCAGACGATTCCCCACTCCCGGTATCGGGATTGCCCGAACCCGATGAGGATGAACGCCTACACAGCGAGCGTCTCGCAGCCCTGATTCGTTCCGAGATCGAAGCGGCCGGCGGCGCGATTCCGTTTTCCCGTTTCATGGAACGGGCGCTGTATGCGCCGGGCCTGGGCTACTACAGCGCCGGGGCAAGAAAGTTAGGCCCCGGAGGAGACTTCATCACGGCGCCTGAACTGGGCAGTGTGTTCGCCCGTTGCCTGGCGCGCCAATGTGCGCAGCTGCAAACGGAATCCGGTGGCGACCTGCTTGAGTTCGGTCCCGGCACCGGTGCCCTGGCAGCGGAACTGCTGCAGGAACTGCAACGGCTGGATGCCGTGCCGGAACACTATGTACTGGTCGAAACCAGCGCCGATCTGCGGGAGCGCCAACAGGAGCAGCTGCAACGGACCGTCCCGCAACTAACGGATCGCATCGAATGGCTGGAGCATTTGCCTGCAAGCTTCACCGGAACCGTCATCGCCAATGAGGTTCTGGATGCCATGCCGGTAGAGGTGTTTCGTACAACGGGCACGGGCGTGCTGCAACGTGGAGTCACCTGGAATGATGGCGCCTTCGCCTGGAAGGACGGAGCGGCGCCAGACGAACTCGCGCGGCGTGTTGCCGCGCTCGATCTGCCGCCAGACTACACATCGGAGATCAATCTCGCCGCAGAGGCCTGGATCTCGTCGATCGCAGACATACTGGAACGTGGCGCGGTATTGCTGATCGACTACGGGTTCCCGCAACACGAGTACTATCACGTGCAGCGATCCGAGGGCACACTGATGTGTCACTATCGCCACCGTGCCCACGACAATCCGCTGATTCGCGTCGGCCTGCAGGACGTCACCGCCCACGTGGACTTCACCGCCATGGCCCAGGCCGCGGTCGATTCCGGCCTGGATGTCCTGGGCTACACCAGCCAGGCCGCCTTCCTGCTGGGATGCGGGCTGGACGAACTGCTCGCGCAATCGGATCCGGAGGATGCCCGTTCCCATCTGACCCTGACCGCCGAGGCAAAGAAACTGACCCTACCCTCGGAAATGGGCGAGTTGTTCAAGGTCCTGGCCCTGGGCCGAGGCGTGGAGATACCGCTGAGGGGATTCACCCTGGACGATCGCCGCGGGCGGCTCTAGGTAACAGTTCGGCGGCGCAGCCGAAAGAAGGAAAACAACTGACCGGCCCCCGCCGGAGTATGGTGGGTTTCATCCCTCTGCTCCAAAAACTCGAATTCCATTCCCACTTCCTTTTGCAGGCGCATAGCGTCGTATTGCACGATGGGCAGGCCGCTGCAGCGAATCGGGCCGCCAATGGCGAATGCCGCGATAATGACGTGACCGCCTGCGGGAATCGCCTTCTCTAGCGCCTCGACATACCTGCGGCGATCTTCGGCATCGGTGAGAAAGTGGAATACCGCCCGGTCATGCCACAATTCGTATTCCCGGGATGGCGTAAACTCCGTGATGTCGCCCTCGATCCAGTGAATTTCCCCTGCCGCACCGCCGAGGCGATCTTGGGCGACATTCAGCGCCGTAGCCGAGATATCCAGTACCGTGAGATCGGTGAATCCCAATGAATGCAGTCGGTCCACCAGTACCGAAGCGCCCCCACCGACGTCGATGATGGGTGCATCGGATCCGATTCCGGTATGGGAGATCAATTCCAGGGACAAACTCGGCTCGCCCTGGTACCAACTCACTTCCGTGGATGGACGCCGGGCATATACCTCTTCCCAGTGATGCTTGCGGTTCTCGCTCATATCAACCAAAGACTACTGAGAACCAGGGGGAAATACTCTGATCCCAATCAAGCTGCAGCCTACAGTCTCAAAAAATACGGCACCGCCGTCAGCACTGCGCCAACCCCCACGAGGAGAAGGGTATTGGAAATGAAATACGGAAAGGTGCACAGGGCAAGCCCGACGACCAGAGGCACGGGACGCCGCTGCTTCCTGCCATACATGAAGTAGCCAACCCCTATTCCTCCCCACAACACGCCCCAAAGAAGCGTGGAAGTATTGGTCATCGCCATGCGCTTGCTCCTGGCCTGTCAGCGGAAAAACCTACTTGCGGAAGATATTAATAAGTATAGTCAGGACGATGCTGAGAATCAGCATGGAAGAGATGGGGATAAAAATCCGCGTGCGACCGCTGGCGATGCGGATATCCCCTGGCAGACGACCGAACCAGTTCAGCAGCCAGGGAGCGAACTGCAGGATCAGGCCAATCACCAGCAGCGCGGCGCCCAGCAGGATGATCCAGCGCGCCATAGTGACTATTCCGTTATGGCCCCGTCAAGGAATTCGACTTCGCCGGTCTCGATGGAATATTCGGCGCCAAGCACCCGCAAACCTTCGTCGCGAATCAACTGCTCGAGAATCTCCGAGCCGTGCCGCAGGTGATTCACCGATGCCATGACGTTTGCCCGTACGGCGCCCTGAACCAGGGCGGCCATATCGTCTCGCAGATCCGTCTTCATCAGACCTTCCACCGATGGCCGAACCCGGTCGACGATGGATCGCAGATTGCGCGACTGGCTTTCCGCCGGCCGCTGCAGTTCCTCGATCGTGGCAAGGATGGCACCGCACTGGGTGTGACCAAGCACGACGACCAGGCGGGTACCGAAACGTGACGCCGCAAATTCCACGCTTCCGACCTGGGATGGAGCAACAATGTTGCCCGCGACCCGGATGACAAACAGATCGCCCAGGCCCTGGTCGAAGACCAGTTCCGCGGGCACGCGCGAATCGGAACAGCCCAGCACAATCGCGAAAGGACTCTGTTCCTTCACCAGTTCGACCTGGCGCGATCCGCTCAGCGGGCGTTCTCCGCCCTGGATACTGGAGACAAACCGCCGGTTTCCATCCTGAAGTCGTGTTAGTGCCTCTTGCGCTGTAATCATGAATCTGGACTGACTGTTAAATGTTCCGGAATGTGCCCGTGAAACCTTTCGAAGGCGCCATCATAACCCACATTTTCACTGCATACTGCCAGGCACCTGCCCGGGATTGGACCACTCATAGCGGAGAGCGATGACCGCTCCACCGCCCGCCAACTCGAAATTTCATTTCTCGCCACGCCGGGCACGCCCCGGCGGCAATATTTCCCAGGACTCAACGGCGCCTTTTCGTCTGCGAAACATCGGATGCAAACGAATCTGCTTCGTCCCCTTCAACAAGCGGTATCGACCCGGATCCCGGACCTGCAGTTTCGCCAGCAGGTGATGAAACTCATAGTCGACCTGGCCGGTGGTCACCAGGATGGGTCCGCGGGTACTGCGCCTCGCAATCCGGGACCGGTCAAACCGGTAACCCCGCTCGTCCGCCTCGTCGGCCACCGCGCGCAGATAGGTGGCAATGGCGCCCACCGGATTCGCACTTGCGCGAAAACGAACCAATTGAGGATGGTTTCGATAACCGCGTGTTTCGTCCATGAGCACCTTCTGGGCCAGCAGCCCCTCCCGCCACAGCGCGACCAGGCCTTTTGCATCGAGATAACGGGGATGAAGAGACCAAAGCCTCATTGCGAGCGTCCTCTCAGCGGGAACCCGCGGCACGTTTTTGCTGGATCGGCGGGCAAGGTACGGTCCCGTACGAACAGAAGACGCAGCAATCTCCCCCCTTGGGTTTCAACAATGCCCCACAAGCCTTGCACTCGTAATACCACTGGCAGGAGTCAGCCGGCATTGTCTCCATTTCCGAGTGGCCACACTCGGGACAGGTAATCACGGATTCCAGAACAACGGCATGGTCGGACATGGTCTTTTCCTCACGGCGCGGCGCTTTCCGTTCGGAAGGCAACGAACACGCCCTCGAACTTCCCGGTAATTTCGCCGCCGCAATACAAGGATGCCAGAACCCGGATGCGGGCACGGCCCCTGCGCACGAGCACTTCGACAAAGCGGTCCCAGTCAACGGGATCTGGCGAGATGGCCATCGCAACGAACTGTTCCGCCATCGGCTTCTGGTATTTCACGGTGTTTTGCTGAATTACCACCCGGCTGTGCACCCCCTGGTCTTCCAGGCGCAGATGAATGAGCGTCCACCCGGACAGAATTGCGAGCGCGGATGCACTGCCGCCAAAAACTGTGTCCCTGTGGTTGATGTTGGGTTCGAGCGGAGCGGACAACTCGACCCCGCCATTGCGGGTGGACACCACCGATACGCCCATTGCCCGTGAGAGAGGGATATGTTGATGCAGATACTGCTCTATCTCCGGCAAGTCCATACTGCCTCGCGTCGACTCGATCGAGAATGGAAAATACCGCATCCGGGCGGCAATGGAGCATCGCAGCTGGCGCGGCACCGCCGATTCTGCCAGAGAATTCCCACAAAAAAGCGGGGTCGCAACGGGTATCGGTAAAACTTCCGAATTGCGTCTGCCGCAAGCGTCAAAAATTCGGTAAAGTTGGTGCCCCTACGGAGAAGCGGCCGGCTACCGGCGAGCCGGACGTGGATCCGACAAAGGGACCGGGGAGAACCTGGCGGGGAGCTGACAGCGATGTCCAACGCACTTCATAGCCTGGCACCAGGAACGCGCATTGACTGCTTTGAGATCGGGCAGGTACTCGGTATCGGGGGCTTCGGCATCACCTACAAGGGATACGACCATACCCTGTCCTGTGATGTCGCCATCAAGGAATACCTGCCCAGCAGCGTCGCCCTTCGTGCCGGCGACGGAATCACCGTCGCACCGAAATCCGACCAGGACCAGGATGTGTACAGCTACGGGCTCAACCGCTTCCTGGACGAGGCGCGTATTCTCGCCCGATTCAAGGCACCCAGCATCGTCCGCGTCTCCCGATTTCTCGAAGGCAACGGCACCGCCTACCTCATCATGGACTACGAGGACGGCGAACCCCTGGACTCGTACCTGAAACGAAAACGGGTGCTGGACGAGCACCGGCTGATTTCCATCCTCATACCGATCCTCAACGGGCTGCGCGACGTGCATGCGGAGGGCTATTTCCATCGCGATATCAAGCCCGGCAACATCTATCTGCGCCGCAACGGATCGCCTGTACTGCTGGACTTTGGCTCGGCACGCCAGTCCATGGAGGGTCAAACATCAGGGATCACTGCCATGGTGACGCCGGGATACGCGCCGATCGAACAATACAACATGAACGGCAAGCAGGGTCCGTGGACGGATATATATGGTATGGGTGCCACCCTTTATCGCTGCATCACGGGCACCAACCCGGCCGGGGCCCCGGAACGGATGATGGCTTTACACGCAGGCGAGCCGGATCCACTGACACCCGCTGCCGTCGCGGGCGAAGGGAAGTATGCCGATGAACTCCTGGCGATCGTGGACTGGATGTTGCGGCCCAACATTGCCGACCGGCCGGCAAACGTGGATGAGATTCTTGCCCAGCTTCCCTCCGGAGACGCGATTCCCCGCGAGATCGGACCCATGCGCGCCGGCAGTTCGCGTGCGGGAATGGCTTCGGACGCCACCACAGGTGGTAACCGCATGACACTGTCGTCGACCCAGTGGGGTTCGGCGGAACTTGAAACCCTGATGCGAGATCTCGCGGCGGAGATTGGACCCATGGCGAAACTCATGGTGAAGGAGGCCAGCGCCCGAACCGAC
>JARRJV010000003.1:46528-74894 GCA_037388825.1 Acidiferrobacteraceae bacterium
CGACCTGTCCGAGCTGTATCAAATTCTGGCCGATGCAATTCCAGTCGAAGAAGGCCGCAAACGATTTCTGAAAACGGCGAAGAGATCGGATTCGCCGACGACGGGAGGCAACAGACCACGAACTGGGGATCCTGTATCGGGGCCCACGAGCACGCCGCAGACGAGCGCCGTGCGATTCTCCGATGAGCTGCTCGACCGGGCGGTCAAGGCCCTGACCACTTTTGTCGGACCCATGGCCCGGGTACTGGTACGTAAGGCAGCGCAGCAGGCGGCGGATGCCGAGCAGCTACGCGAACTGCTGGAAGGCCAGATTGACAATGATTCGGACCGCGAGCGATTTCGCAAGCAGTTCCGGATATGAATCACCACAAAAACGGGGGCGCGAAGTGAACAGCAAACGATTGGCCGGATGGATGGCCCTGTTGGGAATGGTGTGTACCTTTGCCACACCGGCGCAGGCCGACTGGACCGTCGAAATGCGGGATGCCGGCCATTGCTTTCTGAAGTCCGGCGCACAGGAAATGGATGACGGGTACCGCAAGATCATGGTTCATGTTGAACTGGATGGAGACGAGCTGTCGTTGGTCACCCCCTCCAATATCGACAACAGCTTCGCCGATCTTCGTATCCAGGTGGACCGGGAAGGCCAGATCAAGTCGTCCGAAGTTGTAGACAACAAGACGGTTCGCTTCACCGGTATCTCTACGCAAACGATCCAGTCCATGAAAAAGGGGCTCACGCTCAAGGCCTGGCTACGTTTTTGGCCAACCTGGCCGGCGCCCGGTCGCCTTCAGCCTCAACGGTTTCACCGCCGCCACCCGTGAACTGGCGACTTGCGGCTAGGCTTTCCCCTCAACGAAAACACGACCAAGGGACAATGACATGAAACTGTTAGCGAAATTCAATCTGGTACTGATCGGCGTGTGTTCTGCTGGTCTCGGCATCGCCGGCTATCTGTCCTATTCCATCCTGCAGAAGAACGCGCGCGAGGAAGTGGTTCAACACGCGGGCATGATGATGGAGGCGGCGCTGGCGATTCGCAGCTATACCGTCAAGGAGATCCGGCCATTGCTGACACTGCAAATGACACGCGAATTTCTCCCGCAAACCGTGCCGGCCTATGCCGCAACCCAGAGTTTCGACAAGCTGCGCAAGAACCACCCGGAATACAGCTACAAGGAAGCGACCCTGAACCCCACCAATCCCCGTGATCGCGCAACGGACTGGGAGACGGACATCGTCGAAACCTTCCGCAACAATCCAGAACAGTCCCAGATCATCAACGAGCGCAATACCCCGACGGGAAAGGCGCTGTTTCTCGCGCGGCCGATCAGCATCAAGAACGCCGGCTGCCTGACCTGTCACAGCAACGTGCAGGCCGCACCCAAGACCATGCTGGCGAAATACGGGGACGCGAATGGCTTTGGCTGGAAAATGAACGAGATCGTGGGTGCGCAGATTGTCACTGTCCCCATGACTTACCCGATCGAAAAGGCACGTCACGCCTTCATTACTTTCATGGGTTCCCTGTCCGGGATTTTTCTTTTCATCATCATCGTACTGAACATCATGTTGCGGGCCATCGTTATCCGCCCGGTCACGCGCATGGCCCAGATTTCCGATCAGATCAGCATGGGCAATATGGACGCCGACGAATTCAAGGAAACGGGGAACGACGAGATCTCGGTTCTCGGGGCGGCATTCAATCGCATGCGTCGCAGTCTCGGCAAGGCCATGAACATGCTCGAAGACCAGGAGACCAAGCTATTGTAGGCAACGCCATGGATGCCGATTCCGAAAATCATACCTGGCTCAGTACGATCGTCTTCACCGACATCGTCGAGTACTCGAAGCGCTCGCTGGACCAGCAGATTGGAATCAAGAAACACTTCAACCACCTGATCTCGGATGCGATCACCGGCATGGAAGAGGTTGACCGCGTGATCCTGGACACCGGCGACGGCGTCGCCCTGTGCATGCTCGGCGATCCGGAGGCGGCCATCGTCGCCAGCCTGGAGCTGCGCAAGCAGGTCATGACGCCCCAAGTCTCGGCGCCTGAATCCTACGAGATCCGTACCGGGATCAACCTGGGGCCGGTGAAGCTGGTAACCGATATCAACGGCCGCTACAGCGTACTTGGCGACGGCATCAACGTCGCCCAGCGTATCATGAACTTTGCCCACTCCAGCCAGATGTTGGTGTCGCGATCGTTCTATGATGTCGCCTGGTGCCTGTCGGACGAATACTCGAATCTCTTCCAGTATCTTGGCATCCGGCGGGACAAGCACGGCTTCGAGCACGTGGTCTACGAGGTGCGCTCCGACGACAGCCCGCAGGCGACCGACACGGACGCCCCTGACCACCCCGAGCCGGTATTCGACGAAGTCACCCGTATCGTACGGACGCGCCTGGCCCAGGAAGTGGCGCCGCTCAGCACAATGAAATTCGAACCGGAGATTCTGCGCCGGGTCGAGTACGAATTGCTTGCCCATGTGGGTCCCCTCGCGAGCCTGCTGGTGCGCAAGGAGGCGGCCCGTGCCCCTTCCCTTGAAGATTTGTTTGTACGGCTGGCCCGTGCCGTTCCGGTGGGCGAAGCGCGCAGCGCCTTCCTGGCACGCACCAAGGCCGTGCTCAATGACTTCGGGGAGACGGAACCGGTGTCCGGGCCACCTGCCGGCATCGATTTCTCGTCGCAAGCCCAGGCGACGCCGGACACGTCCACGGGGGACTGGGATGAAGCCGTGCTGGAGCGCGCGATCGCACAGTTACGAAACTATATCGGCCCCATGGCCCCCATGCTGGTGCGCAAGGCGGCACGGCGGACCGGCAAGCCGCAGGAGCTGTACGAATTGCTTGCCCGGGAAATCGAGGACGAGGGGGAACGCCAACGGTTTCTCGATAGCGCCCCAGGAGGCTGACAGAGTACCCTATTCAGCCATTGCGCGTTGTGACTTCAGCCAGTCGACCACTTTCCAGATCGCGATCTATGGTTTTAGGTTCTATTTCTTTCGAATCACCGCTTCTTGAAGGTTTCCTTCTTCATCTCATTTTGAATCATCTGTTCTTTGATAGCTGATCCTCCAGAAAAAACGAAGACTCCCAAGGCATGAAAGAACAGGCCAATACCCCATCCCATAAGCGGCCACTTGAACCAGAGGTATTGGCTTGATGTGAGGAGGTTGATGATAATGAGCAGGGTATTCACTGCCACATAGACTGCCAGATGGACGTAAAATCCGATCTTGGCCTCTACTCTTTTCTTCGCTTTTTGGTAAGCCTCTTGGTTTTCCACCTGTGCCTCCTTTCCAAAAGATGTGACGCAAAGAGGTCCTGACGCCGTGGGTCCGGGGTGGCGCGTTCCTTACGCCATCATTTACACCCGCAGCTTATGTGCTGTCGGGATCGGCCGCTTCTTATAGCGTTGCCTCAATACCTTTCTTTCTTCCTTCGAAAGCATTTTCATGATTCATATAAGAGCCTAATCTCACCAGCAGAAATAGTGCACAAATTATCAACACTACATCAACATAAGCCCCTAAGCGAAAAATCCCGAAAAAGCCAAAATATAGAGTTATCAGGGCAACTGGCGCCTCCAACAAAACTGATCTTGGCCTTTGACTCATACAGAGAAAACCACAAATGGTTACCATAGTAGGGCAGTTTACAGCCCCCAATGGCGAATATATCAATGCATTCAACCAAACAGGGCTTTGGACCCAGTGCAAATACCAAAAACCGAACACCAACCCAAGAACGCCGAAAAACAGATTGATCGGCGCGATGTTCTCAAAATCAAAGGTCAGCCTCTTCGAAAAGTAGGCATGAACAATGAGCACGAAGAACATCCCAAAGATAATGATATTGGGCACCACCAGATACTTTACTGAAATGATTGCTGCAGATAGGGAGAGTAAAGCAATGAATAGAGAAAACAGACCATTTCTGACCTTTTTGACTAGAAGCCCAAGCGCTATGACCACCAAAAACAGGACGTGCAAGAAAGCCGAATAGGCTCTTACATCCTTTGAAATATTTTCCAACAGACTTGTAATCGCTTCTGGCGTTTTCATGAATGTAAGGACAAAAATCACCAAACATAGCAACGAAAGCACAATCCATTTAGCCATGTTTTTCATAGACTTCTCTACTTACGATGGAATGGGTAAACACCAGAAAGGCGTTCTTTCTGTCTTCTCTGAAGTCAGTCGCACCTAACGTCCCGCCTGGTGAACCAGCTGCGCTGCGACTGAAATCAGCCGTCTTCTTACCTTCCTTGCTATCGAAAAGCATGTCGCGGCGACGACACAAAATCAAGCGCACGCGGTACTGTTGCCGGGCAAACTGGAATACGCTGAAAAACTAGCCTTGAATCCGGCCGTACAGATCGTGTTCGTCGCTGGCGGTGATTTCCACCTCGGCAAGGTCACCGACCTCGAGCGTGTGCCCGGACTCGACGAAGACGAGTCCATCAATCTCCGGCGCATCGGCCCTGGAGCGCGCGACGGCACGCCCTTGCTCGTCGATGCCGTCGACGATGATCTCCTGCGTCGTGCCCACCTTGCGCGTAAGCCGGTCCGCGGAGATACGCACCTGTAGTTCCATCAGTTCGGCCAGTCGCTCCTGTTTCGTGTCTTCGTCGACCGCGCCTTCGAGCTCGTTGGCGCGGGCGCCCTCCACCGGCGAATAGGTGAAACAACCAACGCGGTCGAGTTGCGCGGCCTCGAGAAACTGCAACAACTCCTCGAAGTCCGCGCGCGTCTCGCCGGGAAAGCCAACGATGAAGGTCGAGCGCAGGGAGATGTCCGGCACCGTCTCGCGCCAGGCCTCAATACGCCGCAACACATTTTCCGAAGAAGCCGGCCGCTTCATCGCCTTGAGGATCTTCCTACTCGCATGCTGAAACGGGATGTCGAGATAGGGAAGGATCTTACCTTCGGCCATCAGCGGAATGATGTCGTCCACATGGGGATAGGGATAGACATAGTGCAGCCGTACCCAGGCGCCGAGTTCCCCCAGGTTCGCCGCCAGCTCCTTGAGGTTCGATTTCACCGGCCGCCCGTGCCAGAAACCCGTACGGTATTTCACGTCCACGCCGTAGGCGCTGGTGTCCTGGGAGATGACCAGCAACTCTTTCACCCCGGCCTGCACCAGGTTCTCCGCTTCCTGCAGCACCTCGCCCACGGGCCGGCTGACGAGATCGCCGCGCAACGAAGGGATGATGCAGAAGGTGCAACGGTGATTGCAGCCCTCGGAGATCTTTAAATAAGCGTAGTGTCGCGGCGTGAGCTTGATGCCTTGAGGTGGAATCAAATCGGTATAGGGATCGTGGGGCCGTGGAAGATGGTGATGCACAGCGTCCATCACCTCCTCCAGGGCCTGGGGTCCGCTCACGGCGAGCACCGAAGGGTGGGTCTGGCGGACGACGTCGCCCTTGGCGCCCAGGCAACCGGTGACGATGACCTTGCCATTCTCTGTCAGGGCCTCGCCGATGGCGTCCAGGGATTCCTCCACCGCGTCGTCGATGAAGCCGCAGGTGTTAACCACCACCAGGTCGGCGCCGTCATAGCTCGGCGAGATTTCGTAACCTTCGGCCCGTAACTGCGTGAGGATGCGCTCCGAATCCACCAGCGCCTTGGGGCAGCCGAGACTGACGAAGCCGACACGGCGGGCGCTCATGATGCCGGGGTCTCTTTCTCCGCATCGGCGAGCACACGACCGGCGGCATGCACCCGCGCTTCATGGATGCGATTGCCGATGGCCTCACCCGTCAATCCGGCCTTTTGCGCATCGCGCGCAATGGCGTTGCTGTCCACGGACTGCGCGGCGGCAAATACGACGCGCAACAACTCGCCCTGGGGATAGGGCTGGTCTTTCATATCCTTGCGCCCGCGATAGTCCGCCTCGCAGGCCAGGGCGAACAGGTCCACGCGTTCCGGTTTGCGAAAGGCATCCATGGCCTCGAGCACTCGCACCGCGGTGTTGGCGCGCAGCTCGAAGATGCGATGGCAATCGCCATGGTAGCGCGCGGTGATCACCGCCAGGTCGCGGTATTCATTGGGCACGCGGAAACGCCGGCAAAAGTCCGTCACCAGTTCGGCGCCGCGTTGCTCATGCTCGTAGTGGTGCGGCCACTCTTCCTCCGGCGTCGCCCCCTTGCCGAGATCGTGCATGAGGGCGGCGAAGCGCACGCGCGTATCGCCGGACAGTGCCGCGGCCGCGTCGAGAACCATCATCGCGTGGACACCGGTATCGACTTCGCGGTGAGCATGCTCCGGTTGCGGTACGCCGTACAGGGCGTCGATCTCGGGAAACAACCGCGCCAACGCCCCGCAGCCACGCAGAACCTTGAAGAACTGCGACGGCCGGTCCTCGCCCAGAGCCCGTTCCAGCTCCGCCCACACCCGTTCCGGTACGAGATAATCCACTTCGCCGTTGTCCACCATCTGCCGCATGAGCTTATTGGTACTGTGGGCCACCTTGAATCCCCACCCGGCAAAGCGCGCGGCAAAGCGGGCGACGCGCAGGATACGCACCGGGTCTTCGGCGAAGGCGTCGGAAACGTGGCGCAGGACTCCGTTGCGCAGGTCCTCCTGTCCGCCGAAGGGATCGATGATGGTGCCGTCCTCATCCTCGGCCATGGCATTGATCGTCAGGTCGCGCCGACGGAGATCGTCTTCCAGACTCACATCCGGCGCCGCATACACAGTGAAACCCTTGTAACCACGGCCGCTCTTGCGCTCGGTGCGTGCGAGGGCGTACTCCTCCTTTGTTTCCGGGTGCAGAAACACCGGAAAGTCGGCGCCCACCGGGGTGAACCCCGCCTTCACCATCTGTTCCGGGGTCGCGCCCACGACCACGAAATCGCGGTCCGTGACCTCGATCCCGAGCAATTCATCGCGCACCGCGCCGCCGACGAGATAGGTTTTCATGGGTGCATCCTAATGTGGCATAGTGCCGGCGCCAAGGGGCAATCCCGTATGAAGCATGCAGTCGCACAATTTGCCGTTGTCCTTGTCGCCGCGTTCACGCTCGCGGCGTGCTCCAGCGTGTCCTACTACTCCCAGGCCGTAAGCGGACAGCTCTCCCTTCTTTCCAAGCGCCGGCCCATCGCCGAGGTGCTGGCCGATCCGAAGACACCCCCGGCCCTGCGCAAGCGCCTGAAGACCGTGCAGCGCGCCCGCGACTTTGCCAGCGCCGAACTGGGCCTGCCGAACAACGCCAGCTACCGCAGCTACGCGGATCTGGGCCGTCCGTACGTGGTGTGGAATGTGTTCGCGGCGCCGGAACTGTCACTCGCGCCACGGCAATGGTGCTTTCCCATCACCGGCTGCGTTGCCTATCGCGGCTATTTCTCCAAAGGGGCCGCGATTCGCTTTGCAAAGGGACTGAAGCAGAGAGGTGATGATGTGGAAGTTGAAGGAATCACTGCTTACTCCACCCTGGGCTGGTTCAGCGACCCGGTACTGAACACCATGTTGCGGCAACCGGGATATGACCTCGCGGCGCTGGTATTTCACGAGCTTGCCCACCAGGAACTCTTTGTCTCCGGCGACACCACGTTCAACGAATCCTTCGCCACTGCCGTGGAGGAGGAAGGTCTGCGCCGATGGCTGCTGCACGAACACACGCCTGAGGCCTTTCGCAAGTACCAGGAGCGCAAGCGGCGGCAGGCCCAGTTTATTGCCCTGGTGATGCGCACGCGCGAGCGCCTGAAGAAGCTCTATGCCAGTCCGGTCAATGACGAAGCCAAGCGTGCCGGCAAACGCACCGCCTTTGCCGATCTCAAAATAGAATACGCGAAGCTCAAAAAGAGCTGGGGCGGTTACAGCGGTTATGATCGCTGGTTCGACCGGGAACTGAACAACGCGAGCCTGGTTCCCATCGGCAGCTATTACGATTACGTTCCGGCCTTCGAACAACTGCTGCGCGACTGTGATGGTGACCTGAAAAGGTTCTATCGCCGCGCACGCAGGATCGGGAAACTGTCGCCGGCGGAACGCACGCAGGAAATGGAGGAACTGCTCGGAAAATTCAGGTCGACCGGCGCGGATGGATCCGGCGATCGCGCGCCAGCCAGTGCCACGCCACTGCCTCCATCGCCGTCGGCGTGACGCCCAGCACCGGCGGGAAACCCTCCTTGCATACGCTGTTGATCTGCAATGAATGGTAGTTGTCGATACTAAAGGGCTTGCCCGGCATCATCTCCCCCGCCACGGCCTGCAGCCACGACAAGCGCGGCCCCAGCCCGAGTACCTTGCGGCGCAGACCAACCGTCTTCGCCACGTATTCCACGATCTGGCGCAGGGTATAGACTCGCGGACCGCACAGTTCATAGCGCTTGCCGAAGCTGTGGTAGTTGTCGATGGAATTGATCATGGCGTCGGTCACGTCTTCCACCCACACCGGCTGGAATCGCGCGTCGGGACAGGCCAGGGGAAGCACACCGGGGCTCATGCGCAGCAATCGCTCGAAGCGCCGGGTAATGTCCTCGCCATCGCCGAACATGACCGACGGCCGGAAGCTGGTGACGTGGAGCTGGTGGCCACCAATGTTGTGCACCCGGTCCTCGCCGATCCCCTTGCTGCGCAGATATTCGCTGGGACTTCCACTGGATGCCTTGAGGGCACTCATATGCAACAGGCGGCGGACCCCCTGATCGCGGCAGGCTTCCGCCACCTTGCCGGCCAATTGCACATGGATGCGCTCGAAGCCTGGCCGGTTTCGGAATTCGTTGAGGATGCCGACGAGATTGATTACGACGTCGTGACCCGCCAGTTCCATGCCCAGAAAGGCCGGGTCCAACACGTTGCCCTGCACCACCCGAACCGTAGGCAAGACCAACAGGTCACGGTGTTCCTCGCGTCGCCGGGTCAACACGGTCACCGGCCAGCCGCGGTCTGCGAGCTTCACGATCAGGCTGTGTCCGACGAATCCGGTGCCACCAAGAATGCAGATATCGGGCGTGCTCATGCTGCTGTTTGACGTGCGTTTTCGATCAATGGATTGAGCGGGATTTTGCGCCATCCCGAAGTGATGTCAAGGGAACGGAAATCAACGGGAGCTGCGCGGCTCGACGGCGGGCATGCGTTCATTCAACTGGGTCGGCTCCACATCCAGCCGGCGCTCGTAGATGGTTGTGTAGCTGAGCACATTCTTTACGTAGTTGCGGGTTTCGTCGTAAGGAATCGATTCCACCCACAGGTCCGCGCGCATTTCGTCATCGTCGGGCAGCCATCTTTTCACCCGATGGGAACCGGCATTGTAGGCGGCCGTTGCCAACACCGGATTGTTGTCATGTCGTCGCAGCACCGTGCGCAGATAATAGGAACCCAGACGCAGATTGTTGTCCACGTTCAGGATCGCGTGCTTGCTGCGGATATTAAGCTTGAGGCGGCGTGCGGTCGCACGGCCGGTGCGCGGCAGCAGCTGCATCAGGCCCAGGGCACCGGCTCCGGAGCGGGCATCGCTGACGAAGGCGCTTTCCTGCCGCATGACGCCGTAGATCCAGCCCGGATCCAGACCGGTGCGCCGTGCGTTCTGTTCGACCTGTTTGCGATACAGGAGCGGGAAGCGCAAATCCAGGTCGTCGACATGACCGCTGACGGCGGCGGTATAGATCGCCCGATCGTGCCAACCAAGATTCTGCGCAACAACCGCGGCCACTTTGAGATCGCGGGCATTCATGTGACGAATGGTCCAGCGCCATTGCCGCCGCGCATCGATGATCTTGCCGACGGCATACAGTTCGGTGGCCAGCTTCACATCCGGCCGCGACTCGATCTGATTCAGATCCCCCGGTGCAACCTCGATGTCCCGGTCCTGCATGGAATACGTGGCATCGATATGGTCGGCGGCCAGAAAACCGTAATAACTCCGCTCCCGCGCGAGTGAACTGTATTCCTCCCAGGCGCGAGTCTTGTGGCCGAGTTGTTCCTCGATGCGCGCCTTCCAGTAGCGCCATTCGTCGCTGTTCTGTTCATCCTCGGTCAGGGCTGTATAGAACTGTTGCGCCAGCTTCCAGTCCCCGGCCCACATGGCAGCGCGCACCCGCCAGAAGCGGACATCCTCATCTGTCTTTCCGGCGGACACCGCCGACAGCCAGTCCACGGCCTCCGGCAGATGATCCTTGGCGGCGATGATGCCAACCTGCCGCAGGACATAGTTCTCGTCCTCGCCGAAGAAACGGTATTTCTCCTTCAGCGCGGTCCACAATCGCATGGCCTCACGCGGATCCCGGTAGGCCAGGCGTGCAATACCATGATTGACGATCATCCGCGCCACGGGCGTATCCAGCGAGTAGTGGATACTGGCGAGCTCTCTTGCCGGATGCCGATGCATGGCGACCCAGCGCGCAACCCAGACCCGGTCCCTGGCTGGCAGATAGTTCGCGAGTTCCCGTGCAAGAGTGATGCGGCGGGACTCCATGGCGAGCTTGATGCGCGCGAACACTGTATCGCGTGTCATCTGCCCGGCGTCGCGCCAACGATGGAAGACCGCGTTGCAGGCGCTGGGCAGCCGGCGGCCCGTGTTCCAGAGTTTGGCGACTCGCTCCATCACGGGCCACTGATCGATGTCCGTGGCCTGCAGCTGATGGTCCAGCCAGTAGCAATACAGGGTGCGATCTTTCAGTTCGGTCCGGTACTCCCGCATGAAGGTGTCCCAGTCGCCTTTCCTGGCAAGCTGATACAACCAGCGCTCGCGCAGCACGACGCTGCTATAGGCGTACCGATTGTTATGCAGCCACATGCGCAACTCGTCTTCCGATGTCTGCGCCAGGTGCCGGCGAAGATAATGGTACTCGAGCTCGCCCTGCAGGATGGATCCATCGAGCTTTTCCTGCGCCCGGTCATAGCCGGCCTTGTCGCCACGATGCAACGCGGCGACGCCGGCGAGATACGCCGCGCGCTGCGCATCCACCGAGTTTTCCGGCGCATCGTCGGCAAATACCGTATGCGATGCCAGGAAAAACAGTGCCGCGATGAAACTGATTGTTGTTTTCGGGATCACAGTAATATTAAGTATAGACAGCCCTATACAAGCAAGAAGCCGCCCAAAAGAAAAGGAGGGGCCATGAACATGGAATCCGTAAATCCCGCAACGGCCAACAAAATCAAGGAGTTCGACCTGTGGAACGATGCGCAGGTGGAAGAAGCCCTGCAGCTGGTCGCGCAGGCCTCGCCCGACTGGCGCGCAAGATCGTTTGCCGATCGCGCCATCCTCATGCGTGCAGCGGCAGCAGAACTACGCGAACGTACGGACCACTACGCCGCGCTGATCACCACGGAAATGGGAAAACTGGCGCGCGAGGCGAAAGGTGAAGTCGAGAAATGCGCCTGGGTGTGCGAGTACTACGCGGACCATGCCCAGAACTTTCTCGCCGACGAAGTGATCGAGTCCGACGCCGGCAAGAGCTATGTCGCCTATTTGCCCCTGGGGACGGTACTCGCCGTCATGCCGTGGAACTTCCCCTTCTGGCAGGTGTTTCGCTTTGCCGCCCCGGGACTCATGGCCGGCAACACGGCGGTGCTGAAGCATGCCTCCAATGTGCCCCAATGCGCGCTAGCGATCGAAGAGGTATTCGAAAGGGCCGGGTTCCCCAACGGGGTGTTCCGCACCTTGATGATTTCCGCATCCCAGGTCGAAAAGGTAATTGAGGACCCGCGGGTTCATGCCGTCACCCTCACCGGGTCCGAACCCGCTGGGCGCAAGGTCGCAGGCACCGCCGGGACACAACTGAAGAAGTCCGTGCTGGAACTGGGTGGATCCGACGCCTTCGTGATCCTGAACGACGCAGACCTCGACGAAGCAGCAAGAGTTGGCGCCGGCGCGCGCCTGCTCAATTGCGGCCAGAGCTGCATCGCCGCCAAGCGCTTCATTGTCGTGGACGCGGTTGCCGATGCCTTTCTGGAAAAACTGAAGGCGGAGATGTCCGCCCTCAAGATTGGCGACCCGACCGCGGACGACACCGGCATCGGCCCCATGGCCCGGGCCGACCTGCGCGACGAATTGCACCGACAAGTGAGCGATTCCATCGCCGCCGGGGCCGAGGCCGCCCTCGGCTGCGCGCCCCTGGATGGACCGGGCTACTACTATCCGCCGTCCATCCTCGATCGCGTGCAAGCCGGAATGCGTGCCTGGAGTGAAGAACTGTTCGGACCGGTGGCGATCTTCATTCGCGCCCGTGATGAGGATGATGCCCTGCGCATCGCCAACGACAGCCGCTTCGGTCTGGGGGGCAGCGTGTGGAGCCGGGACAGTGCACGGGCAGAACGTTTTGCGCGGCGCATGGAATCGGGCTCCAGCTTCGTCAACGGGATGGTCAAAAGTGATCCGCGACTCCCCTTTGGCGGCATCAAGGCCTCCGGCTACGGTCGCGAGTTGTCGATACACGGCATCCGCGAGTTCGTGAACGCCAAGACCGTGTGGATCAAATAGCCGGTCTCCGGTCGATGGATTGACGCAGCGGGCCGCGCTTTACGTATACTCTGCGCTCGCAACGAGAAAAGAAAATCGGCTTGGATCCGTTCTTCTACTATGTCGCCATCGGAGCGGTGGCCGGCGTGCTTGCCGGTCTGCTGGGTGTGGGTGGCGGACTGGTCATCGTGCCCACCCTGGTGTTCGCCTTCCGGTTGCAGGGATTCGATGATGCCTCAGTGGTTCATCTGGCCGTGGGTACATCCCTGGCAACCATCGTGTTTACTTCCGTCTCCTCCGTACGCGCCCATCACAAGCGCGGCGCGGTGATGTGGCCGGTGGTGGCCCGGCTCGCACCCGGACTGATCGCCGGCGCCCTGCTGGGCGCGGCCATTGCCGACCAGCTGCCAACCCCGGTGCTGTCCCGCGTGTTTGGTGTGTTCGAACTGCTGGTCGCCGCGCAGATGATCCGCAACCTGCGTCCGGCGCCGCAACGACAGCTGCCGGGACGGCCCGGGATGTTTGCCGCTGGCGGTGTTATCGGCACCGTCTCGGCCATCATCGGCATCGGCGGCGGCACGCTTACCGTTCCCTTCCTCGTCTGGTGCAACCAGGACCTGCGCAAGGCGGTGGCAACCTCGTCCGCCTGCGGTTTGCCCATCGCCTTCGGCGGCGCCGTCGGCTTCGCCATCGCCGGCTGGAACCAGGCCACCCTGCCCGCGTGGTCCGCGGGTTTCGTCTATGGCCCGGCGCTGTTGGGAGTCACCCTGGCCAGCGTACCGTTTGCACCCCTGGGTGCATGGCTGGCCCATACCCTGCCCACGGCCCAGTTGAAACGGATTTTTGCGCTGCTGCTGGTGGCGCTGGGCGTGCGCATGTTGCTTGGCTAGCGGCGATCAGGAAACGGGGCTGGTGTTCTTGCGGTAGGCCCACCAGATCATTGCCGCGCCGGCCAATACCATGGGCACGCTGTAGATCTGGCCAATAGTGAGCCAGCCGAAAGCAAGGTAACCGAGGAACGCGTCCGGGACGCGGAAGAACTCGACGAAGATTCGGAACAGCCCGTAGCAAACCAGAAACAGACCCGACACCGCGCCCATGGGTCTGGGCTTGCGGGAATACGTCCACAGAATCACGAACAGCAACACCCCCTCCAGCAGGAGCTCGTACAGCTGAGAGGGATGGCGTGGCTGGGGTCCGCCGGTGCGAAACACCATACCCCAGGGCACATCGGTCACGCGGCCCCACAATTCCTGATTGATGAAATTGCCGATGCGTCCGGCACCCAGACCAAAGGGCGTCAGCGGCGCCATGAAATCGGTGACCTGGGTCCAGTGACGGTGGGTCTTGCGTGCATACCACACCATGGCCACGATAACGCCGATCAATCCCCCGTGAAACGACATGCCGCCGTGCCAGACGTACAGGACTTCCAGGGGATGGCTGAAATAGAAAGCGGGCTTGTAGAACAGAATGTAGCCGATGCGCCCGCCAAGGACGGCGCCGAACGCGCCGGCGACGATGAGATCGCCCACCTCCTCCTTGCGCCATGCACCATCGGAACGCGCGGCGCGGATCGTGCCCAGCCACCAGGCGCCAATGAACGCCAGCACATACATCAGCCCGTACCAATGGACCTGCAGGCGCCAGACGTGGAATGCGACGGGATTGATATCGGGTGCGACCAGCATGGGCCGGCATTATGACGGAAGCCGCTGGCCCGGGCCAGCCGTGTCTACCGCGACAAAGCGATATCCGCGGACCACAGGCGCACGCTGTGTGCGCCCAGCCTGGCTTCGTACAAAGGCTTGTTTGCGGCGGCACCAAGAGGCTGCCAGCCATCACTGTACGTCAGAAGTACGCCGTCGGGATGTCCCGCCACCCAGTCCGGAACACCTTCCTTGTCGAGCACGGCAATTGGCCGATACAGGCGGCCCAGGAACTGGAATTCACCCTCGTAGGGTCCAACCACGGCGAGCGGGAAATGTTTGGCCTCGATCCGGGACACGGTGTCCGCGAGGACATTGAGCTGGTAGCGATTGCGGAATTCATATCCGAAGACGAAGCTGCCGACCACCGCTGCGAACATCACCGTAACCGCAATCGTACTGATGCGCTCCCGCAGGCGAACCCCGGGAAGGAATGTCAGGCCAATCCCCACGGCCGCGACCCCAACCCCCACCAGCGGCGAGAGGTCCCACAGGAACGCGGGCAACAGCTCGATCCTGGGCAGACCCGGCAGAACCGCCAGGACTCCGCCGATCAACAGCGCCGGCACAGCCATGCCGGCAAACAGACCTTCCTCGCCGTCCTGTGCGTGCTCCTCACGCAGAAGCAACCACGCGATGGCCATGGCATAGGCCGGAAAGATCGGGAGCAGCAACTGCGGTTGGCGTACGGACAGGACCGACAGGAGAATGATCGAGGGCAACCCCCACATGACCGTGAACAGCAGACCGCGGTCGGTCGGTTCCGTGCGGCTGTCCCACAGGCGCAACCACGGCAAGGGCCAGACGGACCACGGCAGGAACACAAAGGGAATCAGAAACAGATACCACCACCATGCCCCGTGCGCATAGAACAGGGACAACGGTTGGACCCAGGAACCGGACGCCAGTGCGAACAGCGCCTCCCTGCTCGGCACCGTTGTGTACAGCCAGAACCCCACCGGAATCGCCGCGACCACCAGGGTCTTCAACAGCTGTGGGGTCCACCGCCATTTCTTGGGCTGACCGTCGGAACACCAGAAGGGCGCTGTCAACGCCGCCGGACCAACATAGATGAGAAATTCGGGACCGGCCGCCAGGACCCCGGCGCCGATCAACAGGCCGGTATACGTCCAGGCCAGGGGCCGTGCCGCCGCCATGGCCTCCAGGGCCAGCATGGTCAGGACCACGAGCAAGACTACCGGCATGTACGGCAAGGTCAGGGTCAGGGAAAAGGCCCACATGCCGGAGCCGATCAGGATCAGGGGGACATAACGAATGACATTGGTTTCCTCCGGCCAGAAACGGCGTGCCAGGCGCTGGGTAGCGACCATGGCGGCCAGGCCACAGAGCGCGGGCAGGGCGCGGGGCCACCAGTCATTGACACCAAGTATCTTCCAGCCAGCCAGCACGGCCCAAAGGACGAGCGGGGCCTGGGTCGTCTGTACCTCACCGTTCAGCACCGGACGCATCCAGTCCTGCCGCACCCACATCTCCCAGGCCATGGAAACAAAACGGGTCTCATCCGGCGGCCACAACCCGCGGGTCGCCATGGCGGCAGCCGCGATGAGCAAGGTAAGGCCGATCCAGAAAACCATGGTCCGAATCCCGGCCCGGGACACGCGCTTGGCGCGGGTGCGGACGGTATCCGACTCGATGGCGACTCCACCCCCAACGTCGCCGATCTCGATCTCCTCCACCACGAAATCGTCGAGGGTATCGTCCACCGAAGGCTTTTTCCGGTGCTTTTTCTTGTGATGTCGGGAGCCGCTCTTTCTGGATCGCGCGGCGGGCTGCTTTTTGCCGAACATAGTATTCCCTGTCAGGACGCTCGTACGATTTTTCGTACGGGACTACTGAATTTTCGTACGCGCACGGGAAAACTCAAGGAAAACCCTGTCCGCCGGTCAGGCGAAGGTCCTACTTCGCCGAAAGCAGGGTATCGGCAGACCAGATACGGACCGTATCCAGCAGGGATTTTCGCTCCAATTGCGGAGAAACCACGGTTTCCCAGGGGAATGAATCGGCCACCACCAGCCCCCGGGGGTGGGACGCGGACCAGGCGGAAATCTGGTCCGGAGCGACAACCTCAATCGGCGACTTCAGCCGGGCGGCGAAGGTATAGCGACCATCGTAGTCGCCAATATGAGCAATCGGCCGACCTTCGGCCTCGGTCCTGGCGAGCAGGCTTGCCGGGGCATCCATGGCCTGAGACGGAAACAGTTGCAGATCCGCTACCGCAAGCAAGGCCATAGCCAATGTCACGTTGATGGCGGCGATCTTCACGACCCGTCCATAGAAGTGAAACCGGGGAACGAAGCCGCTCGCCAGGCCAAGGACGGCAATGACAGCTCCGACCCAGATGGGAAGTTCTCTCAGCCCGGCAGGGATTCCGTCGATCGGCGGCAAGATGGGAATCGCCAACAGGAATACGCCGGCGAACATCAGCAACAATCGCGGCACGATCCCGAGTCGCGGCAACACAATGACCAGCAATCCGGCGGCGGCGGCGGTCGCCCCGAGGTAAAGGAGATTGCTGGCCCCCAGGTCGGTCACCCAGGCACCGCTCAGCAGCGGTGCAAGGGACGCGAGGACCAGTCCGCCCAGAATCAACGGCGGCGCCAGACTGACGAGAATGCGATCTTCTCCCTGATCAAACAGCTCTTCGTTCAGAAGCAGGTAGGTGACCACCATGGCTCCCGCCGGCAGCAGGGGCAGCAGGAACTGGGGCTGGGGATCGGTAAGCAGTGCGAGCAGAAACAGCGTGGGCACCACCCAGCAGAGAATAAATACGGTACCGCTTCCGGGCCGCTGGCGGTGCAATTGCCAGAGGCGCAACCAGGGCAAGGGCCACGCCGCCCAGGGCAGCAACAGCGGGAACATCATCAATAGATAGGCGTACGGCGGCAGATCCTGTGGATACAAGGCAGACGCCACGGGCAAGGCGCCGTACAGGTATGCGAAAGCAAACTCCTGTCCATATTCATTGGCCACGAACATGCCCCACAGCAGCACCACGCCCAGGGCAACGCCCGCGCCTGAGGCGAAATCCTGGTACCAGTGTTGCCACCTCAGGGCATGCTCCCTTCCGGCCCAAAAGGGTGCCAGTAGCGCGGGTGGCAGCACATAGACGAGAGCAACGAAACCCGACGTCAGTACCGCCGCGCCCGTGGCAGCCCCGTATAGCAACCAGCCACCGCGGGTCCCATAGCGCCACGCACGCAACATCCCCAGCAGCGCCAGGCACACGAAGAAAGACAGGGCCGTTGCCTCCGGTGACATGCCCATGGAGATTACCCAAAACCAGCTCCCGATCAGGACGATGGGCAGATACCGCGGCATATAAATCTGGTCCATCCATAAGTAGGTAACGATCCGGCTCCCCACCGCCACCGTGCCAAAGGCAAACAGGGCTCCAAGGATCTGCAGCCACCAGCCATGGGTACCCAGTACCTTCCAGCCGAAGATGAGCAGCCACGGGATCATGGGCATCTGGGTTGCGTAGGCCTGATCGTTCAATACCGGGATCAGGAGGTAATGCCGCTGCCACATTTCCCATGCAACCGACAGCAGTCGCGTCTCGTCAGGGGCCCAGGGCCGGTGGATCCAGAGCACCGCGGCTGTTAGCGCAAGCCAGAACACCGCGCCAGGTCCCAGGGGGGCCGCGACGCGCCGGATTACGGCTAATGGATTTTGGGACGTAGACATGGGAGATTGCGACGGAATTCCTTTATAGTCGGTAATTCCTGTTTTTCCTGTGAATTTTCATGGTCCGAAAGACTAGTAGCAAGAACCGAGCCAACCGGCTGATTGACGAAACCAGCCCGTATCTGCAGCAACATGCCCACAATCCGGTCGACTGGTATCCCTGGGGCGAGGAGGCCCTGGAACAGGCACGAAAGACTGACAAACCCATCCTGCTGTCCATCGGCTATTCCGCCTGCCACTGGTGTCACGTGATGGAACGGGAGTCATTCGAGGACCCCGAAACGGCCAGGGTCATGAACGAGCACTTCGTCTGCATCAAGGTCGATCGCGAGGAGCGGCCGGACCTGGACCGCATCTACCAGACCGCCCACCAGATGTTGCTGCAGCGCGCCGGCGGCTGGCCGCTGAACATGTTTCTCACGCCGAAGGAACACATGCCGTTCTTCGGCGGAACCTATTTCCCGCCGGAGCCACGCTATGGCATGCCGGCCTTCCACGACCTGCTGCAACGCGTGGCCGAGTTCTACACCGAACATCGCTCCGAACTTCACGAACAGAATGCATCCCTGGCCGACGTATTTCGACGGCTGGAACGGTCGACCGCAACGGAAGAGTTGTCGGACGGGATACTGGCGGCTGCGCGGGCCGAACTCGGAAGTCAGTATGACCGCGTCTATGGCGGCTTCGGCAACGCACCCAAGTTCCCGCATCCGGGTGCGATCGAACGATTCCTGCGCTGGGTGGAGCGTACCGAAGGTGGCGATGACGAAGCGCTGAACATGGCCGTCCACACCCTTACCGCCATGGCCAACGGTGGCATCCATGACCAGATCGGTGGCGGTTTCTGTCGCTACTCGGTGGACGAACGGTGGATGATCCCCCATTTCGAAAAGATGCTGTACGACAATGCGCAATTGATCACGCTCTACGCCGATGCCTGGCTGCTCAGCGGTGAAGAGCTGTTTCGGCGAACGGCCGAAGACATCGGGGAATGGGTTCTGCGTGAAATGCAGTCGGAGGAAGGTGCATTCTTCGCCACCCTGGATGCGGACAGCGAAGGCGAGGAAGGCCGCTACTACGTATGGCAGGCCGAGGAAGTACGAGCAATCCTCGATGAGAAGGAATGGGATGTATGCGCGAAACGCTGGGGTTTCGACCGGGAAGCCAACTTCGAGGGAAAGTGGAACCCGTACGTGCACATGGATAGCCAGGACATCGCGGCACAGTCCCGCAAGCCGCGCGAAGTCGTGGACGAACGCATCACCAGCGGCCGCGCGAAACTCCTGGGCGAACGCTCAAACCGGGTAGCGCCAGCGCGGGATGAGAAGGTGTTGACGTCCTGGAACGGTTTGATGATCCATGGCATGGCCCGTGCCGGCCGCGTACTGGATCGCCGGGACTTCATTGATTCGGCCATGCAGGCGCTGGACTTTGTGCGCGCGAATCTCTGGCAGGACGGGCGCCTGCTGGCAAGCGCCAAGGACGGGAAGGCCCATCTCAACGCCTACCTGGATGACTACGCCTTTCTTGCCCTTGGCGTGCTGGAGTTGCTTCAGGCCCGCTGGCGCGATGAAGACCTGGAATTCGCGCAGGCGCTGGCGGACGCCATGCTGAACCACTTCGAGGACGGGAAAGTCGGCGGATTCTTTTTCACTTCCGACGATCACGAGACCCTGGTCTACCGCCCCAAGCCCGTGAGCGACGAAGCAGTTCCCTCCGGCAACGGGATAGCCGCCCTGGTCCTCCTGCGCCTTGGCCATTTGCTGGGCGAAACCCGTTACCTGGTTGCCGCCGAACGAACTCTGCACGCCCTCATGGGCGAGGCCAGCCAGCATCCGGGCAGCTGCAACGCCCTGCTCACCGCACTGGAGGAGTTTCTTTATCCCGGCGAGATCGTGGTGATCCGCGGACCTGAAGACGAAGCCTGGATCTGGGCGCAATCGGCAACGAGTTCCTATGCCCCGCGTCGCATGGTTGTGTCGTTACCACCCGACTCCGCTTCACTCCCGGACCGACCCGCACGCGATCAACTGACCGCGTATGTCTGTACCGGCCGCAGCTGTTCGCCGCCGATCGATTCCGGGGAAGAACTGGATCGACGCCTGGCCTGAACCGGCGCCACTACTCGTACTGTGTGTCAGTCGATCCGGCCGCGTATGGCGCGCGCTGCAGCAGTTCCTCGACGATGGCGCGGTAGAACGGAAAATGATTGAACGGCCTGTGTGCCTTGCGGCTGGGCCAACCGAGATTCCAGCCCACGGCCTCGACATGATCCATGGTCCCGGTCTTGCCATACTCGCCCCAACGCGCCGAGCTCAGATTCACCAGGCCGTCGTTGTCGCCATGTTCCTTCTGCAGGAGATCGTGCCAGAAACGCCACCACCCGGGCATTTGTGACCGGGTGCGCACACCGGCATAGGAACGGTAGGCGACGTCGGATCGATCGGGAATGTTGCGATTGAACTGCTCCATCGATCCCACGCGCAGGTCGTCCAGACCGGGGCGTCCGATCCGGCGAAGCACCCAGGCGACGAGACTGCGGGAATGAAATGCCCAATCGGCGATGGCAGACCCACGGTGCGGAGTACAAACCGTTACCAGGGCGCGCACGCGCCGCTCGGGATCCAGGTGATGAATCAGGTAGCGGCCATCGAGGCCGCCCATGCTGTGTCCAACGAGATAGATTTCGGGTTCGGGCACATCCGCCAGAAAACGCGCCAGATCATTGGCGCGCTGCTCGATGGATCCCGCCCAGGCCACCTTCGGGAAATAGACCGGGGCGTCGAAGTCGGCGAGTGCCTTGCGCAGGCCGCGGAAATATCCAATGCGCAAACCCAGGATGGATATCTCCGAAAAACCGAGATATCCGTGCATGAATACCAGGGCACGATTCCCTTTGGACTCTCCGTTTTCCATATGCCACCCCTCCCCTTTTCCCGAGTATAGCGCGTTTCCCGTGGTCTAGTCCGATGGCGCCGGCCGCCATACGAGGTCGAGTTCCCGCGCAGCCTTCACATCATCAAGCCGACGTACCGGCAAGGTATAGGGAGCCCCCTTGATACGTTCCGGATTCTCGCGCGCTTCGGCAACGATGGCGATCAGGGCATCGACGAAACCGTCCAGTTCCTCACGGCTCTCGGTCTCGGTCGGCTCGATCAGAAAGCATTCCGGTATCAACAACGGAAAATAGGTGGTCGGTGCATGATAGCCCCGGTCCAGCAGGGCCTTGGCCACGTCGGCCGCGCTCACGCCCGTTTCGTCCTTCAGCTTCTTCAGGCTGATGATGAACTCGTGCGTGGCGCGTCGATTGGGGAATGCCACCTGAAAGCCCGCTTCACGCAAACGCACCATCATATAATTGGCGTTCAGCGTTGCGAACTCCGCCACCCGCGGCATGCCCTCCCGACCCAGCAGGCGCGCGTACACATAGGCCCGCAACAATACGCCCGCATTGCCCATGTTCGCCGACAGCCGGCCAATGGACTGCGGCCGCATCTTTTCCGTGGCCCACGAATACGTGCCCTGTTCTTCCACCACGATCGGAACCGGAAGGAACGGTTCCAGGCGCTCATTCACGCCCACGGGACCGGCCCCCGGGCCTCCCCCGCCGTGGGGCGTGGAGAAGGTCTTGTGCAGATTCATGTGGATCACATCGAAACCCATGTCACCAGGCTTAACCTTGCCCAGAATCGCATTCAGGTTCGCGCCATCGTAATACAGCAGGCCGCCGGCCTCATGGACGATGGCCGCCAGTTCCGCCACATCCTTTTCGAACACCCCCAGCGTCGACGGGTTGGTCAGCATCAGCCCCGCGGTCTGCGGACCCACCGCGGCACGCAAGGCCTCGATGTCCACGTCACCATCCTTGTCGGTCGGGATCTCGCGGACCGTATAACCGCACATCACCGCTGTCGCCGGATTCGTTCCATGGGCCGCATCCGGCACCAGAATCTCGGTACGCCCGTTGTCTCCGCGCGAATCATGATAGGCACGAATCATCGCGACCCCGGCGAACTCTCCCTGGGCCCCGGCCAGCGGAGTAAGGGATACCGCCGTCATCCCGGTGACGTCCTTGAGCATCTCCTGCAGTTCGTACATGCAGGTCAGGAAACCCTGCCCCGTGCTCACCGGACCGTGGGGATGCCGGCCAAGCAGATCGGGCAGAAGCGCGAGGCTGTTGGACGCCCGCGGGTTGTACTTCATGGTGCACGAACCCAGCGGATAGAAATGTGTATCGATGGAAAAATTCTTCTGCGACAACTGCGTGTAATGCCGCACTGCCTGCATCTCCGACACCTCGGGCAGGGGCGCACTCTCCTCGCGCAGGAAACGATCCGGTATATCCGAAACCTCCGCGCGCACCTTGGGTGCCTGGGAGGGGTTGGTGCGGCCGGGTTTTGACAGTTCAAATATCAACATGGTCTGGTCTTCGCATTTTTCCGCCGGAGGCGGAGTGTGTTTGTCGCTGCGCGACTACTATGCCGGTGGCTGACCGGCAGCAGGTTCCTTCTTCTTTGCTTGTCCAAAGAAGAAGGAACCAAGAAGAAAGGACACCCGGGTCCTTGGCCCTCCGTATCTGGAAGATACTCCGGGCTTCCCTCGGCAGGACCCAAAAAATCCACCACGCGCGTCGAACTCGGAGCCTTCGCCTACGCGAAGGCTTGCCTCGACAGGCTCCGCGCGTGCCGAATTTTCTCCATCCTGCCTCGGCGGCGGACACGGGCATGAAAACCGACGGGGATCGGGTTGTTTTGTGTTTTCTCGCGACTTCGTTCGCGCCGAGCATCGCAAGGAAAAACCGCCTGGCGCGAATCCCTGATCGAGCCCGAGCCGAGCGGTGTTCCCGGCCGGCGAGTTGGATGAGCGCCCGCGGTTTTTTTGAGAAGCGCAGGAGAGTACGCGAACGCAGGAGCAGATGGCTTTGGGTACTTTCGCCGAAACGAAAGTACCCCGTCGTGCGGGGGCGGAACCCCGCTAAGTTGTCGCCGTTGGCGACACAAGAACACCTCGGCTGGGTGTTACCCGGCCAGAGAACCTGAATGGTCGCGCACGCGACCATACTATTTGAGGGCCGCCAACGCAGCATCATAATTCGGTTCCTGCGCGATCTCCGGTACCTGTTCCGTGTGCAGGACCTTGTTGTCTTCATCCAGGACAACGATGGCGCGCGCGGTGATTCCCTGCAATGGCCCATCCTGGATCAACACGCCGTAGTCCTTGGCAAAGTTTCGATCACGCATCATGGATAGCGTGACGACCTGATCGGTCTTTTCCGTGCTGCAAAATCGTTGCTGGGCGAAGGCAAGATCGGCCGAGATCACCAGCATGACCGCATTCGGGTATTCGTCGGCATGCTCGTTAAAGATCTTGGTCGACTTGGCGCAGATCCCGGTATCCAGGCTGGGGACGATATTCAGCAGTTTCTTGCGCCCGGCGAAGTCAGCCAGGGTGACGTTGTTGAGTTCCTTGCCCACCAGCTGGAAATCAGGGGCAGCGCTGCCAACCGCGGGAAGTTCACCGCTTGTGGTGATCGGGTTTCCCTGCAGGGTTATGTTTGCCATGGGTTCCTCCTTTGCTTCGCAGTTCCATGTGAGCGGTACTTGATCCCGGTGACGGGAACGCCCTACTCGCGTATGTCGGCCACCTTCACCGCGCTCGACGGATCCGGTTGCCCCGTGCTCGCGACACGCTTCAGGTGTTGATGGTATTCCTGCATTTCCGATTCGGTTCTCATTTCGGTGGCACAGACCAACAGGCAATTCTCGAGCTCGGGATAGTCCCCGGCAAGACCGTAGCCGCCGACGATCCCCTCGGCTTCGAGCACCCGCAAAACATCATCCAGCGGTGCATTGATGCGCAAGACCGCTTCATGGAATCGCGGACGATCGAAAATGACATCGACGCCGTCGATGGCGGACAGGATCTGCACCAGACGGCCGGTATTGCTGTGGCATTGCGCGGCTACCCGTTCCAGGCCCTCGCGCCCGAGCAGGGCCATATGAATGGTCGCCGCCGTAGCAAGCAATCCCTGGTTGGTACATATGTTAGACGTCGCCTTGGACCGGCGAATATGCTGTTCGCGCGCCTGCAGCGTCAGCGTGAATCCCGGTTTGCCTTCGAGGTCCACGGTCCGACCGATGATACGGCCCGGCATCTGTCGCACATGGGCCTGCTTGCAGGCCATGAAACCGACGTAGGGTCCGCCGGACGACAGCGGCGCGCCCAGGGGCTGGGCCTCGCCAACGGCGATGTCGGCGCCGTCCGCGCCCCAGTGCCCGGGCGGTTTCAACAAGGCGAGGGAAATCGGGTTGACCAGGGCAATGGCGAGCATCTTGTGCTCGTGAGCGAAATCCGTAAGGGCGTCCACTTCCTCCAGCACACCAAAGAAGTTCGGTTGGGGTATCACGAGGGCCGCAGCATCACCGGAATACGACGCCAGGGATTCCGGATCGATATGGCCACCTGCCGGATCGTAGGGCAGATCAACCAGCTCGATGTTCTGGTTGCTGACGATGGCCCGAACAACCTTCCGGTACACCGGGTGTACCGTTGCCGGCATCAGGATGCGGCGCGATTTCCGGTGCACCCGCACCGCCATCAATACCGCTTCCGCCAGGGCCGACGCCCCTTCGTACAGGGAGGCATTGGCCGCATCCATGCCCGTGAGCCCCGCGATCATGGTCTGGAATTCGTAGATGACCTGCAGCGTCCCCTGGCTGGCTTCCGCCTGGTAGGGGGTATAGGCCGAGTAGAACTCGCCGCGCGTAACCAGCTCCCACACCGCCGCGGGAATGTGATGCTCGTAGGCGCCGGCACCGATGAAATTCACATAGTGCCCGTCGCTGTTGGCCCGTTGCACCATCAGGCGGCGGGTTTCCATCTCGTTCAGGCGGGCGGGAACCTTTTCCAGCCGGTCATTGCGCAGGGCCGCCGGTATCTCGTCGAACAGGGTATCGGTGTCGCTCACGCCGATCGCATGCAACATCTCGGCGATATCATCGGGCGTGTGGGGAATGAAAGGCATGGTCTTGGTTCCTCGGGGACTACTCTTCCGCTGCTACCAGTTCGCCATAGGCATCGGCATCCATCAACCCATCGAGTTCGCCCTTGTCGCTCGGCTGCAGACGGAACAGCCAACCCTCTCCGTAGGGATCCTTGTTGATCACCTCCGGCGTATCGGCAAGTGCCTCGTTCACTGCAAGCACGGTGCCACCTACCGGGGCATAGACATCGGAGGCCGCTTTCACGGATTCCACCACGGCGCAGTCCTTCCCCGCCTCCAGGGTTCCGTCCGCCTCGGGCAATTCGATGTAGACCATGTCTCCCATAAGATCCTGGGCATGGTCCGTGATTCCCACGGTCAGGCTGCCATCGTCTTCCACGCGCACCCATTCGTGCGACTTTGTGTAACGCAGTTCGTTCGGTATCTCACTCATCTTGCAGGGTCTCCCTTTAATCCAGACAACTCTTGCCATTGCGCACAAACGGAACCTTGACTACCCGCGCCCCGATCGGCTTGCCGCGGATATCGACTTCCACTTCGTCGCCGGCGTCCGCGGGAATCCGGGCGAAGGCGATGGACTGGCCCAGCGTGGGCGAAAAACTGCCGCTGGTGATCTCACCTTCTCCCGCCCCGTCACAGTACACCTTCTGGTGCCCGCGCAGTACGCCCTTGCCCTCGAGGACCAGGCCCACCAGTTTGCGCGCCGGCGCATCCCTGTGGGCCTCGATCGCCTCGCGGCCGACAAAGACGCGGTCCGCCGGCTCCCAGGCCACGGTCCAGCCCAGGTTGGACTCCAGCGGGGAAGTGGTTTCATCCATATCCGTGCCATAGAGGTTCATCCCCGCTTCCAGGCGCAGCGTATCCCGCGCACCCAGCCCGATGGGCGCCACCCCCGCATCCAGCAGCATCTGCCAGGTGAACGGGGCCGCCTTCGCCGGCAGAATGATCTCGAAACCTTCCTCGCCGGTGTAGCCGGTGGTCGCGATGAACAGCTCGCCCACGGTCACGGCGTTGAACGGCTTGACGTCGGCCATGGCTTCGCGCACCGCCTCGCCCATGGCCTCGTACACCTTCTGCTTCGCATTCGGGCCCTGCACGGCGATCATGGCCAGGTCGTCGCGCTCGGTGACACTGACGTCGTCGAATTCCTTTGCCGCCGTCCGCAACCAGGCCAGATCCTTCTCGCGGGTGGCGGCATTCACCACCATGCGGTACCAGTTGTCGTCCAGGTAGTAGACGATCAGGTCATCGATGACACCGCCCTCGCGATTAAGCATGCAGCTGTACAGGGCCTTGCCGCGGGTCTTGAGCCGATCGACGTTGTTGGCCAGCAGAAAGCGCAGGTAGTCGCGCACATCGGTGCCCTTGAGATCGACCACGGTCATGTGCGAGACATCGAACATGCCCGCGTCCTCGCGCACACGATGATGTTCCTCGATCTGCGAACCGTAGTGCAGGGGCATGTCCCAACCGCCGAAGTCCACCATCTTGGCATTCTGTTCGAGGTGCTTGTCATACAGCGGCGTGCGCAATCCCATGATCTAGTCCCGTGTCTGAGTTTCTTCTGCGTGATAGGAGGAGCGGACCAGGGGACCGGAGCGAACCCAGGCGAAGCCCAGACTGCGCGCGTAGGCCTCATAGGCGGCAAACTGCTGCGGATGCACATAGGCCTGCACCGGCAACTGCCCGCTCCCCGGCCGCAGGTACTGGCCAATGGCGAGGCGCCGGACTCCGACGTTCGCGAGATCGCGCAGTACGCCATGAACCTCTTCTTCCGTTTCGCCCAGGCCAAGCATGATGGCCGATTTGCTCTCCACATGGGCCGCGGCGGAGGCTTTTTCCAGAAGACCGAGGCTGCGCTCATAGCGCGCGCCGCGGCGGGCGGTTCGATACAGCCGCGGTACGGTTTCGATATTGTGGCCCCAGACCAGTGCGGGCCAATCCGCGCCGGTGAAGGAGGTCTTCGCGAGCACGTCCGCGAAGGCATCCACGGCTTCGTCCTGGCAGGCACGGAAATCCGGGGTAAGAAATTCGACGCCGATGTCGGGCTGCTGGACGCGCAACTGTTGCAGCGTCTGTGCAAAGATCCCGGCGCCGCCGTCGGCCAGTTCGTCGCGATTGACCGAGGTTAGCACCACATAACGCAGGCCCAGGGAGTGCACCGCCGCGGCCACCCGCGCCGGCTCATCCGCGTCCACCGCGCCGGGCCGACCGGTCTTGACGGAACAGAACCCGCAGGCGCGGGTACAGGTGTCGCCCAGCAGCATGAAGGTGGCGGTGCCGGCACTCCAGCACTCACCGCGATTGGGGCAGCGCGCCTCCTCGCATACCGTGTGCAGGGCGTGTCCATGTACCGCGGCCGCAGTGCGGCCATAGTCGGTACCGCGCCCCAACTGCTGGCGGATCCAGATCGGCATGCGCGATACGTTGCGGCGATCGCCAGCTACGCCCGTGGGTGCATCTGCTTGTGTGCTCGACACTAATCTCGTCTCGCGGGTCTCGGCAAAAAAAGAAAAAGGGCGATGGACGCCAATGCATCCACCGCCCCTCTGTCCGTTCACCTGAGAGCTTGAGCCCCTTCGGTAGGTGGTTCGATGCCACCACTCTCCAGAGTCGGTTGTGAGAAACGCGGTCCTTTTGCCTGAGCGATTCCGGGCGGGTTGCGCCTTCGGCGCCGGTCATGCAGACCGGACTCTCCCACGAATCTCCTACCGAGCAGGGACTATACTCCGGCGGCGCACGCACGCTCAACACAAGTCTCACGGCAATCTCACACATTACCTTAGGTCCTTCCGCTAAGATGCCGTACACTGGATGGGACCGTCCCTCACCCACCGACGGATTCGCCCGGGGAATTCGCGGCCGGGTTTGTGCGTCCCCCGGTTACCCTGAGAAACAACCGGGTATATCTGCGCTCACGTATCCCATAATTTCCAGATAGCCGCGTGGACAACAAAACTGCGTAGCACAGGAGGAAAAAATGACGCGATCGAAAGTCATGGCAATAAGCGCATTTGGCCTTCTTCTGCTTTCCCTGGTGCCCGATCTTTTCGCAGCACCGCAACCGATTGTTTTTTCGGCACCACCCCGTGGGAGCGAGACAAAGGAAACAGCGGTCTACAAGCCGATCGCCGACTATCTCAGCCGCGCCCTGGGCAGGCCCGTGGTCTACCGCTATCCCGACAACTGGCTGAACTATCAGAAACAGATGCAGGACGGCCACTACGACATCATATTCGATGGGCCCCATTTCATCGGTTGGCGCATGGCAAAGATCGGCCACCAGCCCCTGGTGAAGCTGCCGGGACTGCTTAAATTCGTGGTCTTCACCCGGGCGGACAACAAGACCATTCATTCCCTGGACCAACTTGCCGGCCGCCCCGTTTGTGGACTGGCCCCGCCCAATCTGGCGACCCTGAGCATGTACGACCAGTTTCCCAACCCGGTCCGCCAGCCGCTGGTGATCGGCGTCAAGAGCTTTCCGGACGACTACGCCAGGGTGATGGACGGCGGTTGTATGGCTGGCGTCATGAGG
>JARRJV010000004.1 GCA_037388825.1 Acidiferrobacteraceae bacterium
GCCTGTCATGACCGAGCACCAATTGTGTAAGGGCCTGAATCTGTTCCGGGTCGGCGTTCAGTGCTGCACGACGCGGTAGTGTTCCACACCGCACTCGCGGGCAACGACGGCATATTCCCGACCGAGCTCGTAAAGGGTTTCTATGTGATCGGACACAAAAGCGATGGGATAGACGAGGATCTGGTTCGCCCCGGCGCGGCCCTTCTCGCGGATGGTCTCCTCGGTATAGGGCTTGAGCCATGGCAAAGGCCCTACACGACTCTGGTAGCACAGCGTGGTATGCGGCCACTGCAAGATCTTGCGGACGCCTTCCACCGTGGCGCGGATGTGCTGTTCGTAAGGGTCGCCGGCATCGACGATCTTTTGTGGTAAACCATGGGCTGAAAACAGCAGCTCGATATTTGCCGGATCCGGGTCCGGCAGTTTCTGCGCGGCGGAGCGAATCGCTCCCGCGATCGCCTGTTGATACAGCGGGTGTTCGTACCAGCTCTCGATCAGGCTGATGCGCGGTGAGTAGTCAGCGCGGCGGCAGGCACGCATGAAATCGTTGTAGGAGCTGCCGGTGGTGGTGCGGGAGTATTGTGGATACAGCGGCAGGAGAATCACGTTTTCATAGCCCGCTTCCTTCAGCTCGGCCACCACCTGCGGCGCCATTGGATGCCAGTAGCGCATGCAGATATGAACATCGAAGGCGCCGTGTTTGCGCAGGGATTGCTCCAGGGCCAGGGCCTGGTCCCGGGTATGGTCCAGCAGCGGTGATTTTCCGCCCATGGCCTCGTAGCCCATGGAGGCCTCCGGTGCGCGCCGCTTCGACAGCATGCGGGCAAAGGGCTTCTGTGTGAGCCAGGGCAGCGGCAGGCGAAAAATATCCGGATCGGAAAAGAGGTTGAACAGGAACGGTTCCACCGCCGATAGTGAGTCGGGTCCGCCAAGATTGAACAGCACAACCGCGGTCGCTTTGGAAGAATGGTGATTCATGTTTGTTGCGTTGGGGGCAGGCGATCGATTGTAGCGCAAGAGCTTCCGGCGTTTCACTAGCGAGACAAATCTGCGAGAATTCGCGCGTGATATCGTCCGGGCTCGAAGCAGTGGTTCAGTTATGATGAAAAGCTATATGTGCGTGGTTTGTGGGTTCGTCTACGAAGAGGAGCAAGGGCTCCCGGATGAGGGCATCAATCCAGGCACCCGATGGGAAGACGTGCCGGAAAATTTCAAATGCCCGGAATGTGGTGCGAGCAAGGACGAATTTGAGATGATCGAGATCTGACGGCGGCTCTGGTCAGTCATCCAGCTTGCGCCGGTTGCCCGCAAGCCCGTGCCGGACCAACTTGTAGTGCAAGGTATTGGCGCGCAGGCCGAAAAGCCGCGCGTTCCTGGATCTGTTTCCCCCACACTGCTCCAGGGTGCGCCGGATGAGTCCCGCCTCGAAATCCGCGGCACATTCGTCCAGGGACTTGCTGGTTCCGTCCGGTTCCGCATAGGCGGTCCGACCCGCGCTCATCGAGCACTCCTCCCGTTGCTCAAAACACCCTGGGACGTAATCGCGGCGATCATCAGCGAGGCGAGAAGTGCCAGGTAGGTCCGGCTTGTGGATCGTTGCGCCCCTGGTGCCCTGTCTGGAGCGCCAGTCCGTCGGCGGTCACCAGGGTCAACAAAGGGGCCAGCACGAGCGATGAGATTTGCATCGCGTTCGGTTCTTCCCTGCCACCGCGGCACGATCGTTTTCGGGAATGCCCGGGAAAAGTATTGACGATCAATATAAGGGATTATTAATGGAGTAGCGTGCTTTTTCCGGATCCGGACCAACACAGATCAAAGAATCCACCAAAACTTTTGCCGCAAAATGTTTTCTATTATTAAGGTAGGTTCACTGAATCTGACAGGGCCGGTTTGCCGCGGTACGGCGAGCCGGGAACCGTCCCAAGGAGGGTGTCATGGTCGTCCTATACGTGATCGCAGGTCTCGCCCTGATCTGGGCCATGCTGTACTGGCGGGTTCCATTTGTCGTTTGGACCCTGGGCCTGGGAGCGGTCGGCGCGGGCGGTTTGTACACGCTGGGTGCGTCGGCGACCGTTTTCTGGGTGCTCGGGACCCTGTACCTGCTGTTGGCGGCGCCCCTGAATCTGCCCTGGCTTCGTCGACCCCTGATCAGTCGCTATCTGTTCGCTGCCTTTCGCGGCGCACTTCCCTCCATGTCCGCTACCGAGCGCGAGGCCCTGGAGGCGGGCACGGTCTGGTGGGACGCGGAGCTGTTTAGTGGGCGACCGGATTTCCGCAAGCTGCTCGCGGTACCGCCGCCGACGTTGTCGGAGGAGGAGAGACGCTTTCTCGACGGTCCGGTGAACGAGTTGTGCGAAATGCTGGACGATTGGCAGATCATCCATGAGTTGCGCGACCTGCCACCGGAGGCGTGGCGCTTCCTCAAGGAGAAGGGATTCTTCGGCATGATCATTCCCAAGGAGTACGGGGGCCTTGAGTTTTCCGCCCTGGGTCATTCCTCCGTGGTCACCAGGATTTCGACCCGCAGTCTGACGGCAGCGGTCACGGTGATGGTGCCCAATTCCCTGGGGCCGGCAGAGTTGCTGCTGCACTACGGCACCGAGGAGCAGAAGCAGCATTACCTGCCGCGTCTTGCCCGCGGTGAAGAGGTGCCGTGTTTTGCGTTGACCGGTCCCGAGGCCGGCAGTGACGCCGGCGCCATGCCGGACAACGGCGTCGTCTGCCGTGGCGAGTTTGAGGGCAAGAAGGATGTGCTGGGGATCCGCCTGAACTGGAACAAGCGCTACATCACCCTGGCGCCGGTGGCGACGGTACTGGGGCTGGCCTTCAAGCTTTACGATCCGGACAAACTGCTGGGCGACCGCGAGGACCTGGGGATCACCGTCGCATTGATTCCCACAAACACCCCGGGAATCACCATCGGTCGGCGTCACGACCCCCTGGGTGTTCCGTTCCAGAATGGGCCCACCCAGGGCGCGGACGTATTCATTCCCGTGGACTGGATCATCGGCGGGCCGCAACGGGCCGGTCAGGGATGGCGCATGCTGATGGAGAGCCTGGCGGCCGGGCGTTCGATCTCGCTGCCGGCCGTGAGCGCGGCTTCCGGCAAGTTCGCTTCCCGTACCGTTGGTGCCTACAGCCGGATCCGCCGGCAGTTCAACCTGCCTATCGGGCGCTTCGAGGGCATCGAAGAGGTTTTGGCGCGCATCGCCGGCTACACGTACATGATGGACGCCGGGCGCACCCTCACCCTGTCCGGGGTCGATGCCGGGGAAAAGCCGTCGGTAATCTCGGCCATCGTCAAATACCAGCTCACGGAACACATGCGCCGGGTGGTGAACGACGCCATGGACGTGCGTGGCGGGTCGGGCATCTGCATGGGGCCGCGCAACCAGATCGGTCGTGCCTACCAGATGCTGCCGGTCGGCATTACGGTGGAGGGTGCGAACATCCTGACGCGCTCGCTGATCATCTACGGGCAGGGAGCGATCCGGTGCCATCCTTATATATATAAGGAGATCAGCGCCACGCGCGACGAGGACCCGCGCCGGGCATTGCGCGAATTCGATCGCGCCATCTTTGGCCACATCGGCTTCGTGGTCACCAACGCTGCGCGTTCGCTTTTCCTGGCCCTGAGTGGCGGTCGCTTTGCCCGGGTTCCGCTGAACGGTCACGCTCGTCGTTACGCCCAGCACGTGGAACGGCTGAGCGCTGCCTTCGCCATCTGTTCCGATCTCGCCATGCTGACTCTGGCGGGCGACCTGAAGCGCAAGGAAAAAATTTCCGGCCGTTTCGCGGACGCTTTGAGCTATCTGTATCTGACTTCGGCCCTGATCAAACGCTTCGTCGATGACGGCCAGCCGAAGGACGACTTGCCGTTGTTCCAGTGGGCCGGGCGTTATTGCCTCAACAACGTGGAAGAAGCGCTGGATGGAATGATGCAGAACTTCCCGGTGCGGGTGGTGGCCTGGCTGATGCGCCGGCTGGCCCTGCCCCTGGGCCGCTACATCGGCGTCGCCAACGACCACCTCGGGCACAAGGTGGCCGGCATGTTGCTGGAGCCGTCCGCGACGCGGGACCGCCTGACCGCCGATACGTTCATTTCCACGGACCCGGCCGGCCCCCTGCACGTCCTGGAAGATGCCCTGGCCAAAGTCATCGCCGCCGAACCGGCGGAACGCAGGCTGCGCCAGGCCATCAAGGAAGGCCTGGCCACCGGTCGCGACCTGACCATGCAACTGGATTCGGCGCGCGCAGCCGGCGCCATCAACCGGGAGGACATGGAACTGATTCGCGCCGCCGAGGCCGCGCGCCTGGAGGTCATTCAGGTGGATGACTTTTCACTGAGTGAATTTGGCGCCGTAGTCGAGTCGGAGCGGCGCGCCGCGGCCAATTGAGGAGAGTCGCCATGGCGGAGCGAAAGGTATTTGTAGTCGATGGGGCGAGGACGCCGTTTCTGAAGGCCCGGGGAAAGCCTGGACCCTATGCCGCCGCCGATCTCGCTGTCAGCGCGGCCCGGCCGGTACTGGCACGCATGCCCTTCGAGCCGGAGGCAATCGACGAGGTGATCGTGGGCTGCGTGATTCCGGCACCGGACGAGGCCAACATCGCGCGCATCATCGCGCTGCGCCTGGGCTGCGGCAAGGCCGTGCCTGCGTATACCGTTCAACGAAACTGCGCCTCCGGAATGCAGGCCGTGGCCAGCGGCTATGAGCGCATTGCCCTGGGCTATTCGAATCTGGTCCTGGTCGGGGGCACCGAGGCCATGAGCCGTTCGCCCATCCAGTGGAATACCGCCATGGTGGGGTGGCTGGCGCAAGTCATGCGCGCGAAGACCTTTGCGTCCCGCATGGGGGCGATTGCGCGATTGCGCCCGTCCTACCTGAAGCCCGTCTTCACCCTCTTGCTTGGCCTGAGCGATCCGCTGGTGAAACTGTCCATGGGCCAAACGGCGGAAATCGTAGCCAAGAGATTCAGCATCACGCGGGAAGAGCAGGACGCCTACGCCCTGCGCAGCCATGAGCGATTGGCAAAGGCCTTCGACGAAGGGCGTATGCAGGATGAAGTCATACCCCTGTTCAGCCCCGGCGGAGCAGTCGCCAAGGAAGACGATGGCATGCGCCGCGATACGGACATGGAAAAACTGGCGAAGCTCAAACCCGTGTTCGACCGGCATTACGGTCTGGTTACCTCTGGCAACAGTTCCCAGGTCACGGATGGTGCCGCCATGCTTGTATTGGCAAGCGAGGCGGCGGTGCAAGAACATGGCTTGACGGTGTTGGGAGAGCTCATTGACCACGAATGGGCGGGCGTGGATCCACGGCAGATGGGCCTCGGCCCGGTACACGCCGTGGCCGGCCTGTTGAAGCGGCAGGGGCTGAACATGGAAGATCTGGACCTCATGGAGCTGAACGAGGCCTTTGCCGCCCAGGTGCTTGGATGCCAGGCGGCCTGGGACAGCGCCGATTACGCGCGCGACGAACTGGGCATGGACAAGCCCCTCGGTGCCATGGATCCGGAAAAGCTCAATGTCGACGGCGGCGCCGTAAGTTGCGGCCACCCGGTGGGCGCCAGCGGTGCACGCCTGGTCCTGCATTTGTTGCTCGCCCTGCGCGAGCGCGGGGGCGGCCAGGGGGTTGCAACGCTGTGCATCGGCGGCGGACAGGGTGGAGCCATGCTGGTACGGGCCCATGGATAAACCATTCGAAGGAGTGCGCGAACAGATGAAGCACTGGCGACAGGAAGTGCAGGACGACATATTGACTCTGACCCTGGATGTCGCCGGCCGGTCCGCCAACGTACTGTCCGCTGAAGTACCGGCGGAACTGGATACCCTTGTGGGCGAGGTGGAGCATCGTCTCGCCGGTGGAGACGGCCCCCGCGGCGTCGTGTTCCGTTCGGGCAAGCCGAAGGACTTCATACTGGGCGCCGACATAAAGGAGTTTCAGGACCTCGACGCGGCGACAGCGACAGCGATGGCGGCAAGGGTGCACGAACTCTATGGACGCATCGAGGCGTTCCGCGTTCCAACGATTGCCGTGGTGAATGGCAACTGCCTGGGTGGCGGCCTGGAGTTGGCGCTGGCCTGCGATTACCGCATCGCTACCGACGATCCGCGCACCCGGCTGGGTTTGCCGGAGGTTCAGCTGGGCATCGTTCCCGGGTTTGGCGGGACGATCCGGCTGCCGCTCCTGATCGGACCCCTGCCGGCCCTCGATATGATGCTCAGCGGCCGGCCGCTATCGGCACGCGCGGCGAAACACGTGGGTCTGGTCGATGTCGTGGTTCCAGTGCGACATCTCGAGCGTGCCGCCGTGGATCTTGTGCGGCGCAAGCCGCGCCGCGCTCGTCCGCCTCGCCTGCAACGTTGGTTGGCATCGGCGCCGCTGAGGCCGTGGGTAGCACGCCTGGTTGCGCGGCAGCTGCGCAAGCGCGCGCGTCGGGATCAGTATCCCGCGCCGTGGCGGGTGCTGGATCTGTGGCGTCGCCGGGGCGGGACCGACCAGGAGACGCGGGCGCTTGGTGAATTGCTGGCCGGGCCCGTCAGCCGCAACCTGGTGCACCTGTTTCTCGCCAGTGAGGCACTCAAGCGCCAGGGCCGCGAGGCTCCGCACGGCATTCGCCATGTGCATGTGATCGGTGCGGGGGTCATGGGTGGTGACATCGCCAGTTGGGCCGCGTCCAGGGGTTTCACGGTAAGCGTGCACGACCGCAGCGAGGAAAGCATTGCCCGCGCCATCAAGCGGGCCCATGGTCTGTTCCGGAAGAAGCTCAAGGCACCGGGCCCTGTTCAGGAGGCCATGGATCGCCTGATGCCCGATATCCGCGGCGACGGACTGCGCCATGCGGACCTCGTGATCGAGGCCGTGGCGGAAAACCTGGATGTGAAGCGCGCCGTCTTTTCCGAGGCAGAGAAGCACGCGCCGCCGACGGCAATCCTCGCCACCAATACCTCCAGCATCCCCCTGGAGGAGATCGCCACCGCGCTTCGGGAGCCGGCACGCCTGATCGGGCTGCACTTCTTCAACCCGGTAGCGAAGATGCAGTTGGTGGAGGTGGTACGGGGCGAGCACAGTGGCAATGACTTCGTGCGTCGGGGCGCGGCATTCACGGTTGCCCTCGCGCGCCTGCCCTTGCTGGTCAAGAGCAGCCCGGGCTTTCTGGTTAACCGGATTCTCATGCCCTACCTGATGGAGGCCATGGTGCTGGTGGGTGAAGGCGTGCCCCTGGCCGATATCGACCGTGCCGCAACCGACTTCGGCATGCCTATGGGCCCGATCCATCTCGCTGACACCGTCGGACTGGACATCTGCCTGTCCGTGGCGGAAGAACTGGCCGAGCCCCTGGGAATGAGCGTGCCGTCGCGCTTGCGCTCCATGGTGGAAAAGAAACATCTGGGCAAGAAGACCGGTCGAGGATTCTATCGCTATGACAAGAACGGCCAGCCCCGCCGCGCGCGTGGCCGGGTGCGGGAGGATATTCCGCTCACGGATCGCCTGATCCTGCGCCAGTTGAACGAGGCCGCTGCCTGCCTGCGGGAACAGGTCGTCGCTGACGGCGAGGCGGTGGATGTGGGTATGGTCTACGGCACGGGGTTTGCCCCGTTTCGCGGTGGTCCGGTACGCTATGCCCGGGTCGAGGGTATCGATTCCATCGAGCACCGGCTGCACATATTGGTGGAGGCCTTTGGCCCCCGGTTTCAGCCGGACGCGGGTTGGGAGGAGATGGCCGCCAGGCCGGCGCCAGAATAATTACTATGCGAATCCGTACGGACAAAGACAGCACCCTTTCGGATGCGTTTATCGCCCGCGTGCGCGCGAGCAGCGATCGCGTCGCTTACAGGCAGTACCGCGAAGGCGAGTGGGTTGACTACACCTGGAGCCAGGCCGCGGACGAGGTCTCGCGCTGGCAACAGGCCATGGTTGCCGAGGGACTGAAGCCCGGTGACCGGATCTCCGTCTGTATGCGTAACCGGATTGAGTGGGTGTTCTTCGACCAGGCCGCCCTGGGCCTGGGCCTGATTACCGTTCCCCTCTATTTCAACGACCGGCCAGACAACATGGCCTGGTGCATGAATGATGCCGAGGTTCGCCTGTTGGTCCTGGAGGACGACAAGCTGTGGTCGCAGCTTCGTGAGCACGTCAACGACGTCGAGAAGGTGGTTACCCTCGCGTCACCGGCCGTAGCTGATGACAAGGTGATGGCCCTCAACGACTGGCTCCCCGGCTCCCCCGGTGAACTGGCGAAGTCGCCGGCAACAGGACAGGAGATGGCAACGATCGTCTACACCTCCGGTACCACCGGCCGTCCCAAGGGGGTGATGCTGAGTCACTATAATATCCTGTTCGATCTCGAAGGTGGCCTCGATACCGTCGACATCAACGAATCCGATCGCATGGTTTCCTTTCTGCCTTTGTCCCATACGCTGGAGCGCACGGTCGGCTACTACATGGCCGTGGTCAGCGGCGCACAAACCGTCTTTGCCCGCGGCATAACCGAGTTGGCGGAGGATATCCATACCCACCAGCCTACCGTCCTGGTATCTGTACCGCGCATCTTCGAGCGCATCTATGTGCGCATGCAGGAGGGCCTACCGGCCGGATCCTTCAAGCGATTCCTGTTCGAAAAGGCGGTGGACGTAGGTTGGCGCCGTTTCTGCAAGCAGGCCACGCTAATGGACCGCATTCTGTGGCCGCTCCTGAAACTGCTCGTGGCGCGCAAGCTGTACAAGCGTCTCGGTGGGCGCCTGCGTATTGTCCTGGTTGGTGCCGCGGCCCTTTCGCCCACGCTGGCGCGGGTCTTCTGCGGTTTGGGGCTTCCCATCATCCAGGGCTACGGCCTGACTGAAACTTCTCCCATCGCCACGGTGCAGACCCTGGAAGACAACGATCCTGCTTCCGTTGGTTACGCCCTGCCCGACACCGAGGTGAAACTCGCGGAAGACGGCGAGATCCTGATCCGGGGTGACCACATCATGCTGGGCTACTGGGAAAATGAGGCAGCGACGCGGGCTGTGATCGACGACGACGGCTGGTTCCATTCAGGCGACCTGGGCGAGATCCGCGACGGGCGGGTCTATATCACCGGTCGCGCCAAGGAGATGATCGTCATGAGCAATGGCGAGAACGTATCCCCGACCGACGTCGAGCAGGCGATCCTCAGCGATCCGGTCTTCGAGCAGGTCATGGTGGTCGGAGAGGGACGCAGCCGCCTTGCCCTGCTGGTAGTCAGTGGCCTCGAAGATACGCGCGAACTGTGTCAGCGCGCCAACCGGCAACTGGGGAACCTGCCGGGCTGGGTGCGGATTCACTTTCTCAGCCGCGTGCCCGAGCCCTGGACCGTTGAAAACGGTTTTCTGACACCGACCTTGAAACTGAAGCGCGCCGAGGTCGAACAGCAGTTCGCGCAACAGATCGAGGCAATGTATCAGGGACCGGAGCTCTACAGCGGTTGAGCCTCGGCCGCCGCCAGCTCTTCGCGCGTCAGCACGAATACCGTTTCCTCGCCGCTCTCGTGGGCCAGCCAGGTGAACGGGATACGCGGCCAGCGTTGATCCACCGCTTCACGACTTTCCCCGGTCTCCACCATCAGGATGCCGCCCGGTTTCAGGTGGGCGGCCGCCCCGCGCAGGATGCGGGCGATGATCGCCAGGCCCTGTTCGGCGGCGCGCAGGGAGATGTCCGGCTCGTGGCCGTACTCCGCCGGCAGCTGCTCCATGCTCGCGTCGGGAACATAGGGAGGGTTGCTGACGATGACATCGTACTGTTTCCCCGGAATCCCGCTGAACAGGTCAGACTGAATCAGGTGGACGCGATCGACCAGATCGTGTTCCCGTACGTTCCGTTCCGCCACAGACAGCGCATCGGCTGAAATATCCACCGCGTCGACCTGCGCCTCAATGAACGCGTGGGCCACGGCAATGGCGATGCAACCGGAACCGGTACACAGGTCCAGGACGTCCCGCACCCGTTTGCGATCGATCCAGGGTTCAAAATCATCGAGGATGTATTCCCCGATCAGGGAGCGCGGAACAATGACGCGCTCATCGACGTAGAAGCGATGACCGGCGAACCAGGCCTCGTGCAGGAGGTAGGCCAGGGGTTTGCGCGTGCGAACGCGTTCGTCTACCAGGGATTTGATCGCTTCCCGCTGGTCCGGCGTCGGCGTGTCATCCAGCCTCTCGTCCAGGTGCTCCGGTTCAAATCGCAGCGCGGAACTGACCAGCCAGGCGGCCTCGTCCAGGGCGCTGTCGGTTCCGTGGCCGAAGAAAAGCCCCGCTCCTTCGAATTCGTGTTCGGCCCACAGCACGTAGTCGCGTACGGACTTGCAGGCGCTGGCGTCCACGGGCCCGGCTAGCCCTGCTTGTCTTCCGGGAGGGCCTGCCTCGCGACACCGCTGGCGATGGCCGCCCTTGCCACCGCGGGCGCAACGGCATCGATCAGCCGCGGGTCCAGAGGCTTGGGAATGATGTAGTCCGGGCCGAACTCCAGCGTGTCCACGCCATAGGCCTTCAACACATCGGCGGGCACGGGCTCGCGTGCCAGGTCGCGCAAGGCCGTGACCGCGGCCTTGAGCATGGGGACGGTGATGTGCGATGCGTGCACATCCAGGGCACCCCGAAAGATGAACGGAAAACCAAGAACGTTGTTGACCTGGTTCGGATAGTCCGATCGCCCGGTGGCCATGATCACGTCGTCGCGTACCTCGCGCGCGATCTCCGGTCGAATCTCCGGTTCCGGATTGGCGAGGGCAAACACGATCGGTCGCTCAGCCATGGACTTGACCATGTCCTTGGATATCTTCCCGCCCGAGGACACACCGATAAATACGTCGGCATCCCGCATGACTTCTTCCAGGGCGCGGAGTTCGGTCGCGCGCGCAAACTCGCGCTTGTATTCGTTGAGGTCATCCCGCTCAGCCCGGACGACCCCCTTGCTGTCGACCATGAACAGCTTGTCTTCATTGGCACCGAGGTCGCGCAACAGTCGCATGGAGCTGATCCCCGCCGCCCCGGCGCCGAGGCAGACGATGCGCGCATCGTCCAGTTTCTTGTCTGCCAGTTCCAGCGCGTTCAGGAGTCCGGCACAGATGATTACCGCGGTGCCATGCTGGTCGTCATGAAACACCGGGATGTCCAGTTCCTGTTCCAGGCGACGTTCGATCTCGAAGCAGGCCGGTGCGGCGATGTCTTCCAGGTTGATGCCGCCGAAGGTCGGTGCGATGCGGCGTACGGTATCAATGAACTCATCGATGCCGTCGGCATCCACCTCGATATCGAACACGTCGATGTTGGCGAAGCGCTTGAATAACACCGCCTTGCCTTCGAGCACGGGCTTGCTCGCCAGAGGCCCGGTGTTGCCCAGGCCCAATACGGCGGTTCCGTTGCTGATGACCGCCACCAGGTTTCCCTTGTCGGTGTAGCGATAGGCATTCTGCGGATCGCTGACGATGGCACGTACCGGTTCGGCCACGCCCGGCGTGTAGGCCAGTGCCAGCTCCTTCTGGGTCTCGCATGGCTTGGTCGGGGTGACGCTGATCTTCCCGGGAACCGGGTATTCGTGATATTCGAGCGCGTCTTGCTTGAGTTTGTCCGACATGTCGTCCTCGTTCCGGGAATGGGGTCGGTGTCCGCCTGGCCCTCCGGTGTGCGAAGGAGCGCAAAGCATACCGCAGTCGGGCCGCACGCGGCCCGCTTCATGGTTTCGTGGTAACCACCTCGACCATGGATGGGTGTCCGATTTTCATCCCCAGGCGCCCGCGCCCGCGGGGAAAGGCCCAGCCGCGGGCTATCACGGTCCGGCCTACCCAGCTGGATGGCTGGCCGGAGAAAAAGTGCCAATCCCGGCGCGGTACCATCAGCGCGAAGCGGCGGCTGAGATCCAGGTAGATGTACTTGCGGCTGCGGCCGGTGCGGTCGATGCGTCCGCGCACGAAATAGAAGCCGGTCTCGTCCCCATGGAGGTTCGCGGCGGTCCGCGGGCGGAAATAGGGACGGGACCAGATCCCGCGGCCGGCGCGGCGGGCCTCGGCCTCGGCCCGCTCATGCGCCCCCAGGCCCGCCAGGTTGGGCGGTATGGCAATGGCCACGGCCAGGCCTGCCCGCAGCAGTTCGGTCCCGGCGTCGCGGCCGTCCGCCAGGCGCACCCGCGCCAGTAGGCGGCCGTAGTGGTCGTGGGGCTCGCGTCCGGGGCTCAGGGTGATCGGCCGGCTCCCGATCAGCGCGGCGAGCCGTTTCTGTGCCTCGCGCGCCAGGGGCTCTTCCGGCCGGCCCTCGTGGGCCAGTTCCGGCGCGTTGATCCCGAGCAGGCGCACATGGCGGCCGTCGGCCAGCCAGACCGTGTCCCCGTCCACCACCCGGGCGACGGTCGCCGTTTCCCGGGCGACCACGGTTCCGGCCAGCAGCGCCAGAACGAAAAAAGCACCCCATAGGGGTGCTTTTCGTGCATCCAAAGTAAACACTTACCTTACTTCTTCATGCCGTATTTCTTGCGGAATTTCTCCACCCGGCCGGCGGTGTCGACGATCTTCTGCTTGCCGGTATAGAAGGGGTGGCAGGACGAGCACACCTCGACCGTCAGGTCGTGGCCCAGGGTGGAGCTCGTCTCGAAGGTGTTGCCGCAGGCGCAGGTCACCTTGATGGGTGCATATTCAGGATGGATTGCGGTTTTCATCTCATAGCCTCGTTGCTTTCCGTGCCGCGGATTTCCGACCCGCGGACTGCCAAGGGCGGCGTAGTCTAGGCGAATTGGGCTGCCGGGACAAGCCGGGGGCCTGTCAGCGCTTCATGGAACTGAAGAAATCCGCGTTGTTCTTGGTGGCCTTGAGCTTGTCCAGCAGAAATTCGGAGGCTTCCAGCTCGTCCATCTGGTGCAGCAGCTTGCGCAGGATCCATACCTTCTGCAGCTCGTCCGGATCCAGCAGCAGTTCCTCGCGCCGGGTGCTGGAACGGTTGATGTTGATGGCCGGGAATACGCGCTTTTCCGCCAGGCGCCGTTCCAGGTGGATTTCCAGGTTACCGGTGCCCTTGAATTCCTCGTAGATCACCTCGTCCATCTTGGAGCCGGTGTCGATCAGGGCCGTGGCGAGGATGGTCAGGGATCCGCCCTCCTCGATATTGCGCGCGGCGCCGAAGAAGCGCTTCGGCCGCTGCAGGGCATTGGCGTCGACACCACCGGTGAGCACCTTGCCCGAGGCCGGGACCACGGTGTTGTAGGCGCGGGCCAGACGGGTGATGGAATCCAGCAGGATGACCACGTCCTTCTTGTGTTCCACCAGGCGCTTGGCCTTTTCGATCACCATTTCCGCCACCTGTACGTGGCGCGTGGCCGGTTCGTCGAAGGTGGAGGAAATCACCTCGCCCCGGACCGAACGCTGCATCTCCGTAACCTCTTCCGGACGTTCGTCGATGAGCAAGACCATGATCTCGCTTTCCGGGTGGTTCGCGGTGATGGCGTGGGCGATGTTCTGCAACATGACGGTCTTGCCGGCCTTGGGCGGGGAGACGATGAGCCCGCGTTGTCCCTTGCCGATGGGGGCGATCAGGTCGATGATGCGCGCCGTCAGGTTCTCCGTGGATTCGTTTTCCCGTTCCAGCCGTAGCCGTTCCATGGGATGCAGCGGCGTCAGGTTCTCGAACAGGATCTTGTTCTTCGCCTCTTCCGGCGCCTGGCCGTTGATCTTTTCGACCTTGAGCAGGGCGAAGTAGCGTTCGGATTCCTTCGGTGGCCGGATGTTGCCCTTGACCGTATCTCCGGTGCGTAGATTGAAGCGACGGATCTGCGACGGCGAGACATAGATGTCGTCCGGTCCCGCAAGGTAGGAACTGTCGGCCGAACGCAGGAAGCCAAACCCGTCCTGCAGGATTTCAACCACGCCCTCGCCGGTGATGTTTTCACCTTTCTTCGCGTGGGCCTTGAGAATGGCGAAGATCAGGTCCTGGCGGCGCATGCGGCTGCCGCCTTCGAGGTCCAGTTGGGTCGCCATATCCACCAGTTCGGCGGCGGGCTTTTTCTTGAGTTCAGACAGGTTCATAGCCGGTAACATAGCGTGCTAACAGGTCGTGGGTTGGCGAGGAACAAATCCTCGGGAGTGAAAAGGGGAAAAAAGCTTATTCTGGATATTGCGCCAGCCTGTTACAGGTTCGCCCGGGACGCGGGCGGTGAGGACCAGGTGACGTTGGAACAGACATTAGCACCTGCCCCGGGTTTCGTCCATAGAAAAAAACCGGGGCGGCGTGAATGGAAAGCCTAGACGTTCTCCTCGATGAAGGCGGACAACTGCGACTTGGAAAGGGCGCCGACCTTGGTTGCCTCGACGCTGCCGTTCTTGAAAATCATCAGCGTGGGAATGCCGCGGATGCCGTATTTCGGCGGCGTGCCCGGGTTCTCGTCAATGTTCAGCTTGGCGATCTTCACCTTGCCATGATACTCGCCGGCAATCTCTTCCAGAACCGGGGCGATCATCTTGCACGGGCCACACCATTCGGCCCAGTAGTCCACCAGGACCGGGCCATCCGCCTTCAAGACTTCCTGCTCGAAGGTGTCGTCCGTCACGTGCGAGATCCCGTCACTCATGGTTGTTGTTCTCCAGTATGAATTCAGAAAAAAGGGTATGCGGTCGCCGGAATCGGGATTCAACCCCTAGGATGGCCTGCAAACAGGGTGTATATTTGAGCGAATTCGTCATGCCATTGCAAGCACACCGAAACTGCGGCAAAAACCCCTTCTTTAGCAAACCGTCCGGTTTTCCCCTTGCAAGGCAATGGGAAAACTCAGAGCCATGACCGACCATCATCTCAGCGAAAAACGATTTTCCGAACTCGATCTGCCCGAGACCCTGCAGGCCGGGGTCCAGGACGCCGGATTTGAATTCTGTACCCCGATCCAGGCCGAGACCCTGCCCCTGGCGCTGGCCGGCAAGGACGTCACCGGGCAGGCCCAGACCGGGACGGGGAAATCGGCCGCATTCCTGCTGGCCACCCTGAATCACCTGCTGCGCCACCCGGCAGATCCAGAGCGCAAGCCGACCCAGACGCGCGCCCTGATTCTGGCGCCGACGCGGGAACTTGCGATCCAGATCCACAAGGATGCAGCGGTCCTGGGTGCCCACACCGGCCTGCGCATGGTCCTGGTATACGGCGGCACCGGCTACGAGAGCCAGCGGCAGGAGCTGGAGCAGGGCGTCGATATCCTGATCGGCACGCCTGGGCGCGTAATCGACTATTTCAAGCAAGGCGTGTTTGACCTCAAGGCTGCCCAGGTCATGGTGCTGGACGAGGCCGACCGCATGTTCGATCTCGGTTTCATCAAGGACATTCGCTACCTGCTACGCCGCATGCCGCCACCGGATCAGCGCCTCAACATGTTGTTCTCCGCGACTCTCTCGCTGCGTGTGGCCGAGCTCGCGTACGAGCACATGAACAAGCCGACGGCCATCGATGTGATGCCGGAGAACGTTACCGCCGACAAGGTGGCGCAGACGGTCTACTACACCTCGAACGACGAAAAGATACCCCTGCTTATCGGTCTGTTGCGCCACATGGATCCACACCGCAGCCTGGTGTTCACCAATACCAAGCACGTGGCGGAAAAACTGTGTGGCTGGCTGGAGGGCAATGGCTTTCGCGCCGAGGTCCTGTCCGGGGACGTGCCGCAGAACAAGCGTCAGCGCCTGTTGCAGGAATTCAGCGAGGGCAAGCTGCCGGTACTGGTGGCGACGGACGTGGCGGCGCGCGGTCTGCACATCCCCGATGTCAGTCACGTGTTTAATTTTGATCTTCCCCAGGACCCGGAAGACTATGTACACCGCATCGGTCGTACGGCGCGTGCCGGGGCCAGCGGTGACGCCATCAGTTTCGCCTGCGAGGACTACTCCTTTTCCCTGCCCGATATCGAGGAATACATCGAGCACAAGATTCCGTCCCAGCCGGTGACGGCGGATCTGTTGCCGGAACTGGAGAGGCCGGTCCGGCGCGAGCGGCCGGCGCGGGATGATCGGCGTGGGCGCGGGGAAAGGCCAAAGCGCGGGCGCGGGGAAAGGCGCGGGAAACCCTCCGGCGAGAAGCCGGCGCAGCCGGACAAGGTGTATGGCGAGAAGGCCGAACCACAGTTGTCCCAGGTTGCCGAGCCGGCACCGGAGGAACACGAGGCTCCCCGGGAACAGAAGCCGGCACCGAAACGTCGCCGTGGGGCGCGGGAGGTCCCGGCGGTTGGTTAGGTCTTGAGATCGCGCACCATCTTCTGGTGAGGAATCCCGGCGGAGACGAAGGAATTGCCAACCTCGGCGAATCTTGCCTCGCGATAGAAGCCGACGACGCTCAATTGGGCGTGCAGCCACACCTCATCGATTCCGGCCTTGTCTGCTGCCTCGAGAATCGATTCCAGCATGGATTTGCCGATGCCCTTGCTGCGCCAGGGCGGCAGTACGGCCATACGGCCAATCTTGCCGTTGGGCAATAGCCGTCCGGTACCGATGGGCTGCCCGTCGGCATCGCGCGCCACGACGTGAACGCAATCGGAGTCCAATCCGTCCCATTCCAGTTCCGCCGGGATCTGCATCTCGCGAACGAACACGCTGTCGCGAACGAAGCGAATGTCATGCTCGGTTTCGGGCCAGGTTTCAATGCTCACGGTGAAAACGGGTTCGCTCATTTCGTTCAGCTCAGGCCTGCGAATAGATTTCACGAAGTTTGGGTACGGTCAGGTCGGCGGTGTCTGCCAGGGCGAGTGCACGTTCCAGCCGCGCCGGGGCGGAGCGACCCATGCACTTGTGTTCCGGGTCTCCTCCGATCGCCTCTTCCATCCCGGCGAGCAACTGGCCGCGATCGTTTTCCGTTCCGGTCAGCCAGTCCTGTATATCCATTACGTCGTCGGCGACGGCCTGGGCAAGCTTGCGGTGGCGGGACCACAGTTCCCTGACCGTGCCACCACATTCAAGGCCGGCGATATTGGTTGTCAGAATATAGACGTTTTTTCGCACCAGTTCGAACAGCATCTGTTCGCGACCCTTGACCTCGCGGGCGGGGATGTTCACTGCACCCAGCGCGGCGATGATGAGTTCCGCCTGCGCGCCGTGCACGGGCGAGGGCAGAAGGACCTTCGCATCCTGTCCCGGCTTCTTCTCAAACCAGATCGATATCACCGTGGGATCGAGATGGTGGTGTTCCCAGTCCCGCGGAAGCAACTCGTTTTGCAACAGGATCACGCGATCGCGCCACGCCTTCGGCAGGTCGGCCAGCACCGGCTGAAGGTCCGCTTCGGCAACGGCAATGATCACCGCCAGCGGGTCGCTGACCTCGCGGGCCGCATCGACCAGCGGTGTTGCGCGCGTTACCGGGTATACCGGGTGGCCAAGTCGAAGCAGGCCGCGCGCCAACACTCCGCCAATCTCGCCCATGCCAACGATGACCACGGGTTGCAGAATCATCCGCCTATTCTCCCAACTGGTTTCACTTCAGGCTGACTGATAGTATTTGTAATTCGTCCCCGGTCCAAGCCAGTGGATGTCGCTCCCGCAGGGCTTGGGCCGAAATCAGATTCTGTCGGAGTCCCGTCCGTGCGCAAGATCCGGCTCCTCATTTCCCTTTTGCTTCTCTCCGCGTCGGCGTTTCTGTGGGCCAGCGCCAGTACGCCCGGCGAGGTGGTCGTACTGGACGTAAAGGGGCCGATTGGACCGGCGACTGCCGACTATGTGCACCGCGGAATCGCCCGTGCGGTTGAGCACAAGGCAGAATTGATCGTTTTGCAGATGGATACCCCCGGGGGTCTGGACACCTCCATGCGCGAAATGATCCAGGACATGCTTGCGTCGCCCGTGCCGGTGGCCATATTCGTCGCCCCGAGTGGCGCACGTGCGGCAAGCGCGGGCACCTACCTGCTGTATGCCAGCCATATAGCGGCCATGGCGCCAGGCACAAACCTTGGCGCCGCCACGCCGGTGCGAATCGGCGGCTTTCCCGGCGCACCGGAATCGGGCAAGGAAGAGCCCAAGTCCCATGAACCCGAAGACGCCATGGGTCGCAAGATTCTGCACGACTCCATCGCCTATATTCGTTCCCTGGCGCAGATGCGTGGGCGCAATGTGGAATGGGCGGAGAAGGCGGTGCGTGATGCAGCGAGCCTGCCGGCAAAAGAGGCCCTGGAAAAACACGTGATCGACCTGATGGCGGAAGATCTGCCAGACCTGCTGCAAAAAATTGACGGGCGCAAGGTGAAAGTCCTGGGCAAGACCATTGTTCTCCACACACGCGACGCGACCGTGCGCTATGTCCACCCCGACTGGCGAAGCGAGTTGCTTGCGGTCATTACCAATCCCAATGTAATCCCGATTCTTATGATGTTGGGCGTGTTCGGGCTCTTCTACGAACTGCTCAATCCGGGTTTTGTCCTGCCGGGCGTCATTGGCGGAATCTGTCTCCTGCTCGGGCTGTATGCCTCCCATGTGTTGCCGGTGAACTACGCCGGCCTTGCCTTGATCATGCTCGGCATCGTCTTCATGGTGGCCGAGGCCTTTGTTCCGAGCTTTGGCGCGCTTGGCATTGGTGGCGTCATCGCCCTGGTGGCCGGTTCGGTAATGTTGATGGATACCGACGTTGAGGGTTTTCAGGTGTCATGGGTGATTATCAGCCTGACAGCGATCACGGGGGCAGTCGCATTCGGCGCTGTTGGTATTGTGGCAGCGCGTGCCCGGCGACGACGACCGGTCAGCGGGCGGGAAGAAATGATTGGCGGCACGGCAACGGCGCTGGAGGATTTCTCCGGTCGCGGGCGTGTACGTGCCCATAGTGAGGAATGGCAGGCGCGCTGCGCCGAGCCTGTTTCCGCGGGGCAGCAGCTGCGCATCGTGGGGATGGAAGGGTTGGTGTTGATCGTCGAACCACTACGTGAGGAGGGACACTGACATGAACGTAGTCGTATTGTTTTTCTTGGGATTGCTGGTTGTCCTGCTGGCCGTATCCATTCGCGTCCTGCGCGAATACGAGCGCGCCGTGGTGTTCATGCTGGGCAAATTCTGGAGCGTCAAGGGACCCGGCCTGATCATCCTCTGGCCCGTGATCCAGCAGATGGTGCGGGTGGAACTGCGTACGATCGTCATGGATGTCCCCTCACAGGACGTGATCACCAAGGACAACGTGTCGGTAAAGGTGAACGCCGTCGTGTATTTCCGCGTGGTCGATCCGCAGAACGCCATCATCCAGGTGGAAGACTACTACGCCGCGACCAGCCAGTTGGCACAAACGACCCTGCGTTCGGTACTGGGCAAGCATGAACTGGACGACATGTTGTCCGAGCGCGACAAGCTGAACTCGGACATCCAGGGCATTCTGGATGCGCAGACCGATATCTGGGGTATCAAGGTGACAAGTGTGGAAATCAAGCACGTGGATATCGATCCGACCATGGTCATGGCCATCGCCCGCCAGGCCGAGGCCGAGCGCGAGCGACGCGCCAAGATCATTCACGCCGAGGGTGAACTGCAGGCGGCGGAGAAGCTGGTTGCGGCGGCGACACTGATCGCCACGCAACCGGAGGCGCTTCAACTGCGCTATTTGCAGACCCTGACCGAGATCGCCGGAGACAAGAGTCACACCATCGTCTTTCCCGCACCCATCGACATCATTGCCCGGCTGACGGATTTGGCGGGCAAGAAATAGGACGGCTATTTCGTTCCGGTGACGGTCCAGGAATCGATCGTGACCGCTCCCGCGGCAGACTGGAGCGTCAGGTGTGAGTAGTACCCGTCGCCGTTGGGCAGGTCGGTGTTGGTGCGGTACAGGAGCGGTGGCGTGTCGAGCATCTTGTTGAAGGCCTTGAAGGTGTTGCCATACCAGATACCTTCGTTGTCGGAGTCGAGCTGGTACATGGGAATCGATTTCCCGTACCGGTTCCGGTAGTACCTTACGTTGATCGTGCACAGCAGACGACGCTTGGCACCGCGATCGTTGTAGAGCTTGACCTGCAGGGCGCCACGCCGAGGCAGCTGGTAGGGCTTGAGCACGGTTCCGGGCAGCACGAACCATTGCTGGTGTGCCGGCAAGGGTTCTTCCGGGATCACCTCGCCGGCCATCATGCGCACCCGGCGACCCGCGAAATCCGGCGCTGCGTCGGGGTAGCTCAGCACGAACAGGGCCGGCAGTCCGAATCCCTCCTGGTTGTAGCTCGGCTCTTGTGCCCGGACGCCATTGGCGAGGACGAGCGCGAACAGGATGACTACCATTGAAGACCGGAACGGCATCGCGGAACAACAGGTTTAGGCCAGCGGCAAAGATAACCGGCGCCCGGCACACTGTCCACATGGCAATGGAAAACATGAAATGTTCGTACAAATGAGTGAGCTCCGGGTTGCGGGAAAGGCAGCGGCGTTGCTTGCATCGCTTGTATGGTTCACGGCGGGCGCGGGCGAACTGAAGCCCTATGCCGGCGATCCCGTACCACCGCCTTTGCGCCTGCAGGATCTCCGGGGCGCAAGCCACGATCTCGACAGCCTGCGCGGCAAGGTAGTAATCGTGAATTTCTGGGCCAGCTGGTGTGCCCCGTGCCGCCAGGAGATGCCCTCGCTTTGGCGCATGCAGAAGGCACTTCGCAATCCGGCGCTGCTTGTGGTCGCGGTGAACGTCGGCGACCGCGAACCGGTCATCCGCGCCGTCCTGCCCGCCGCCATCCAGCGCGATTTTCTGGTGCTGATGGATCCGTCCCGTGTCGCCTTTCGCGAGTGGCGGATTCGCGCCTTTCCCGCGACCTATGTCATCGACACCCGGGGGCGCATTCGCTATGTGTGGTATGGTGCCAGGCAGTGGGACAACAGGGAGAGCCTGGGGGCAATGCGGCGACTGTTGCTGCACAAGCAGTGATCCGGGGTCTCCGGGAGCGAACATGGAAATCGGGGTTTCGACTTTGCGTGAATTGTTTCCCTGTCCCTGTTGTGGATTTCGCGTCTTTACCTTTCCCCCCGGCTATCACCAGGTGTGCCCGATCTGTTCCTGGGAAGACAACCTGGCACAACTGCGGTTTCCGTTGATGCCGGGAGGCGCCAACCGGGAATCGCTGGAGGTGTCGCAGAAAAATTTTCGCGAGTTTGGTGCCGCCGATCGTTACTCCCTGGACCGTGTGCGCGAACCCGACGAGTCCGATCACCAGGAACGGGACTGGCGACCGCTGGATACGCGCACCGACAATATCGAAGAGCCGCAGCGTGGTGTGAACTACGCAGACTCCTATCCGGAAGACACCACCGTGCTGTACTACTGGCGCAACAGTTACTGGCGGCGCGTGGTCGGATAGCGGGCAAATCCGGGGCTTCAGTTCTCTCCCAGCCAGTCCCGCGGGCGCAGGTAGTTGCGGTACAGCTCCTCTTCCGGCGAACCGGGTTCCGGCTTCCAGTCGTAGCGCCACTTCGCCAGCGGCGGTAGGGACATGAGGATGGATTCGGTGCGCCCGCCGCTCTGCAGACCGAACAGGGTCCCGCGGTCGTAGACCAGATTGAATTCCACGTAGCGCCCGCGGCGATACAGCTGGAAATCTCGCTCCCGCTCTCCCCAAGGCGTGTCCTTGCGCCGCTGGACGATGGGCAGATAGGCCTGCAGGTAGTGATCACCGACGCTGCGCAGGAAAGCAAAGCAGTGTTCAAACCCGCCATCATTCAGGTCATCGAAGAACAGGCCGCCGATACCGCGGGTCTCATTGCGATGCCTGAGATAGAAATATTCGTCGGCCCAGTGTTTGAAGTGTCGGTAGTAGTCGTCACCGAAACCCGCGCAGGCATCACGCGCGGTCTCGTGCCAGAAGATCACGTCTTCCCGGAACGGGTAGTACGGGGTCAGATCGAAGCCACCGCCGAACCACCACACGGGCTCGGCGCCCGGCTTCTCTGCGATGAACAAACGTACATTTGCGTGGGAGGTAGGGACATAGGGATTCACGGGGTGGATCACCAGAGACACACCCAGGGCCTGGAAAGAGCGACCTGCCAGTTCCGGGCGGTGCGACGTGGCGGAAGCCGGTAGTCCCGCCCCGTGCACGCGGGAGAAGTTCACGCCACCCTGTTCGAACACCGCGCCATTGGTCAGTACGCGGGTACGCCCACCGCCACCGCCGGGTCGGTCCCAAGTGTCTTCATGAAAGCGGGCCTTGCCGTCTTCCTGTTCCAGGCCCTGGCAGATGCGGTCCTGCAACTCGCACAGATAGGCGTCCACAGCTTCGATATCGGTTTTACTCATCGCGTTCCCTATTCTCTTGGTTCTGGCGGTTCAGGCGGCCCGTATCACTTCACCGCTGCGCGCGTCCCGGATCTCGGTTACCGGCGCACCACCGGCCTCGCCCGGCAGCACGTAGTCTATCGCGTTGCCGAAGGTTCGGCGTACCTCCAGTGCCGTGCGCGCCGGCCGGTGGCCGCCGACATTGGCGCTGGTGGACACCAGGGCAAAGCCACATTGTCGGCAAAGCGCTGCAGCAAGCGGGTGCGCGGTGACCCGGACGGCGATGGTGTCGTGGGCGCCACGCAGCAGAAATGGAACCTCCGGCCTTGCCGGCAACAGCCAGGTATGCGGCCCGGGCCAGGTGGCGTCGATCCTGTCACGCACGGCTGGATCCAGTTGTTCCACGTAAGGCAGGAGGGCCCGCAGTTCATGGGCGATGAGGATCAGCCCCTTGGCCGGAGAGCGCTGCTTCAGCTCGAGCAGTCGTTCGACGACATCCAGCCGCAGCGGATCGCAACCCAGGCCGAAGACGGATTCCGTTGGATAGGCGACAATGCCGCCGTGGCGGATGATGCGCGCCGCCTGTTTCAGGTGCCAGTGACTCACGGTTGTCGAAGGGATGGGTTTTGCACGCAGTATACGACAGGGGGCGACGTGCGAAAAAAAGGCGGCCCTGGGGGCCGCCTTTTCCGGGATTCATGGAGTCCGGTGCTACAGGTAGCCGAACTCCCCGACCCATTCTCCGCGGCGATAGTCGATGCGTAGCCAATGGGGCACATAGGCCTGAGGGCGCTTGATCGGAAAGTCCGCAACCGGTACCTCGTCGCCATCGTAGTTCACGGGGCAGTTCGCCGTCATGACGGGCCGGAATCGCACCGACAGGCCCTCGCCGACGGCGACCTCGTCATCGTGGCTTCCGACGGGGTGGAAGCGTACTTTCTTTCGAATCAGGCAGCTGAAGTACAGCTCCATCTCGGCAAGGATTCCGGTGCCGGATTCGCGCAGCACGCGGTCGGCGGCGGACGTGGTCTCCACGTCTACGCGACGGCCTTCAATCTCTACAGATGTATGCATTTCCCCTCCGCGGTACCGATTCAACCATACAATATATTAGTCTTTTTTATGGCACCCGGGTTCCCGGGCGCCTGAAGGGCCTATTTTCCCAGACTTTCCTGCAGGGCGCGATCCTTGGCCTGAACCGCTTCGGCGTTGGCGGTCCGTTCCGCCTTCAGGCGACCGGCCAGGGCGGAATCGGCCAGCCCAATCATCTGGGCCGCCAGATAGCCGGCGTTCTTTGCCCCTGCCTTGCCGATGGCCACACAGGCCACGGGGATACCGCCGGGCATCATCACCGTGGACAGCAGCGCATCCATGCCGTCCAGCGGGCCGGCGTCCATGGGAACACCGATGACGGGCTTGAGGGTCAGGCCGGCCACGGTACCGGCAAGATGGGCCGCGAGACCGGCCGCGGCAATGAATACCGCACAACCCCGCTGATCCGCATCCCGTACATAAGTGTGGGTAGCATCGGGTGTGCGATGGGCCGAGGTGATCTTGACCTCATAGGGAACGTCCAGGCTGGCCAGAACATCCAGGGTAGCCTGCATGGTCTTGAGATCGGAATCCGATCCCATCAATACGGCGACGAATGGTGTGCTCATGTCTCAACTCGCGGGGTTTTCGGGCAGGCGCAGAGCATACCTGCTTTGCTTGCGGCGCGGAATCCCGCGGCCGCGCCCGGCACGCCAGAAACCGGTACAATGCGCACGGGAACACATCCAAGGAGTAAAGATGAGATCCGTGCTGATAGCGTTTGTATTCGCGTTCCTGAGCTTTTCCGCCAGCGCCCAGGCGGCACACAAGCCAGTGAAGAATGAATATCGCGCCACCTACTCGGTCAAGGCGGAGTTCGGCGAGGTGCGGGAGCAGATCAAGGCCGCGATCGCGAACAAGGGCCTGAAGATCAACAACATCTCCTACATCGGCAACATGCTCAAGCGTACCGGCAAGGACCTGGGATACAAGAAGGTGGTGTACAAGGACGCACAGGCCTTTGAGTTCTGCAGTGCGACCGTTTCCCGTTTCATGATGGAGGCTGACCCGCATCACATCGTGTTCTGTCCCTACGTGATCAGCGTGTATGAACTGGCGGACAAACCGGGAACGGTGTACGTGTCCTATCGCCGGCCTTCGCTGGTGGGTGATGCAAAATCGCGCAAGACTCTGCAGGACGTCGAGAAGTTGCTCGACAGCATCATCCAGGACGCCCTCAGCTGGTTCTGATCAGGACCGCCCGCTTTCGCGGGCAATCGCGCGATACCCGATATCGCTGCGACACCAGGCCCCGTCCCAACGAATCGCGCCTACGGTCTCGTAGGCGCGCGCCTGCGCGGCGGTGACGGTCTCGCCCAGTGCCGTAACGCACAGCACGCGCCCGCCGCCGGTGACCACCGTATCATCGCGCAAGGCGGTGCCCGCGTGGAATACCTTGCAGTCCTCCGAGTCCGCGTTGGTCAGGCCAGCGATCGCATCGCCCTTGCGGTAACTCCCGGGATAGCCCTCGGCGGCCATTACCACGCCGACGGCTGCTCGCGGATCCCAGTCGGCCTCGACTTTGTCCAGACGTCCGTCCAGGGCAGCGTCAATCAGGGCCACCAGATCGGAGCGCAGGCGCATCATGATGGGTTGGGTCTCGGGATCGCCGAAGCGGCAATTGAATTCCAGGACCTTGATGGAACCGTCTTCGCCGATCATAAGGCCGGCATAAAGGAAACCGGTATACGGATGGCCATCAGCGGCCATGCCGCGTACGGTGGGCAGGATGACTTCATCCATGATGCGTTCATGAATTTCAGGTGTGACCACCGGCGCCGGTGAGTAGGCGCCCATGCCGCCGGTGTTCGGTCCGGTGTCGCCATCATGGGCTGCCTTGTGGTCCTGGGAGCTGGCCATGGGCAGTACGTGCTCATCGTCAGCAATGACGATGAAACTCGCCTCCTCGCCGCGCAGAAACTCCTCGATCACGACCCGGTGGCCGGCCTCGCCGAAGGCATTGCCGGCCAGCATGTCGCGCACGGCAGCTTCGGCTTCGTCCGTGGTCTGGGCCAGGATCACACCCTTGCCCGCGGCCAGGCCGTCGGCCTTGACGACAATTGGTGCACCCTTCTGCCGGATATAGGCCAGCGCTTCGTCGACCCTGCTGAAGCTGCCGTAGGCCGCCGTCGGGATGTTGTGTCGTGCGAGGAAATCCTTGGTGAAGGCCTTGGAGCCTTCCAGTTGCGCGGCCGCCTTGGTCGGTCCGAAGCAGCGCAGGTCTGCGGCCTGAAAGCGATCCACGATGCCCAGCACCAGGGGCGCCTCGGGCCCGACGATGGTGAGGTCGATTCCCTGTTTGCCGGCGAAGGCCAGCAGGGCGTCGATGTCGTCGACGGCAATGGGCACGTTTTCCAGTCCGGGTTCGCGAGCGGTGCCGGCATTCCCCGGTGCGACATACACCGCTTCCACGGTTGCCGACCGCGCCACCTTCCAGGCCAGGGCATGTTCGCGCCCGCCACCCCCTACGATAAGGATCTTGCTGCCCATGTCTGTTATTCGACCATCATGGCGAAGTGGTGCGCGTGGATGGCGAGCCCGCGATTCAGATAGAAGCGATGGGCGTCGAACCGTTGCACACCGGAATCCAGGTGCAACTGGTCACAGCCGTTTTCGCGTGCCTGGTTCAGCAGCCAGTCGAACAGGGCCGCGCCATAACCCCTGGAGCGGGCGACCTCCGCAGTCACGAGATCGTCCACATACAGGGCCTTGCCCCAGGCGAGATATTCCTGAATGCGATAGCCGGCGACGGACCGGATCTCGCCATCGTCCTCGAGAAACGCCAGGCGGTATCCGGCCTCCTGCTGGCGCTGTACCTGTTGCACGAACTGATCCGCATCCAGATGTGGTCGCAGTTCTCCCATGACCGGAAAACAGCGTTCCAGTTCGGCGGGAGTCTGTGCCATTGCGATCTTCATCGGCGGCCTGCTCCTAGTGGCGGAAGTGACGCATGCCGGTAAAGACCATGGCGATGCCGTGTTCATCCGCAGCGGCAATGACCTCTTCGTCACGCATGGAGCCGCCCGGCTGGATCACCGCGGTGATGCCGGCCTCCGCGGCCTGGTCCAAACCGTCGCGAAAGGGGAAAAAGGCATCGGAGGCCATGACGCTGCCCTTGACCTCCAGGCCCTCGTCGGCGGCCTTGATGCCGGCGATGCGCGCGCTGTACACGCGGCTCATCTGACCGGCGCCCACGCCAATGGTCTGGCCGTCGCGGCAATAGACGATGGCATTGGACTTCACGAACTTCACCACCTTCCAGGCGAACAGAAGGTCGTGCAACTCGGTTTCCGTTGGCGTGCGCCTGGTGACCATCTTCAGATCATCAGCCGTGATCACGCCCAGATCCCGGTCCTGTACCAGGAGTCCGCCCACCACACGTTTATAGTCGAGACCGGCGCTGCCGCCGTCCTGCCATTGGCCACAGGCGAGCACACGGACATTCGCCTTCGCGGCGAGGACCGGCTTTGCATCGTCCGCCACCGAGGGTGCGATGATGACCTCCACGAATTGCCGGTCGATGATTTCCCTGGCCGTGGTCGCGTCCAGCGGGCGGTTGAAGGCAATGATGCCGCCGAAGGCAGATGTGGGATCGGTTTGAAAGGCGCGATCGTAGGCAGTGCTGATATTCTCGCCGACCGCCACGCCGCAGGGGTTGGCGTGCTTGACGATGACGCAGGCCGGTTCGTCGAAAGACTTGACGCATTCCAGTGCGGCGTCTGTGTCGGCGATGTTGTTGTACGACAGTTCCTTGCCCTGCAGTTGCACGGCCGCCGAGATGGAGCCGGCCGGGGGATTGGTTTCGGCGTAGAAGGCGGCCCGTTGATGCGGGTTCTCACCGTAGCGCATGTCCTGGCGCTTGGTGAAGCTGGCGGAATAGTTGTTGCCAAAATCGTAGCGTACGGCGTTCTGGTGTTCGTCCAGTTGCCAGCTGCCAAGATAGTTGGCGATGGCGCCGTCGTAGCGCGCGGTGTGGGCGAAGACCTTGGATGCGAGACGAAAGCGCGTGGCATTGCCGACGGCACCCTGGTTTGCCTTCATTTCGTCCAGCACCGCGTCGTAGTCTGCCGCGTCCACCACCACGGTAACCGCGGCGTGGTTTTTCGCCGCCGCCCGCAGCATGGTTGGTCCACCGATGTCGATATTCTCGATGGCCAGTTCCAGGGTGCAGTCATCCCGGGCCACTGTCTGTTCGAAGGGATAGAGATTGACTACGACGAGGTCGATGGGCGGGATGTCGTGCTCGGCCATGGCTCGCACGTGGCTTTCCAGGTCGCGTCGCCCCAGCAGTCCACCGTGGATCTTCGGGTGCAAGGTCTTCAGGCGCCCGTCCAGCATCTCCGGAAAGCCGGTGTAGTCCGAAACCTCAGTGACCGGGATTGTGTTGTCTGCCAGGAGCTTCGCGGTCCCGCCGGTGGAAAGGATTTCCACGCCCGCTTCGTGCAGGGCGCGGGCGAAGTCGACGATTCCGGTTTTGTCGGAAACGCTGATCAGGGCTCGTTGGATAACGGTCATGATGCCTCACACCGGAGGGTTTCTGAAAAATGATTCAGTGACCGGACCTGACGATCCGGCAGCACTTCTTGTTCTTGTCAGCGATCGAGCTTGTGCAGTTTCAGTTTCTTGCGGAGCGTGTTGCGGTTGATTCCAAGAATCTCCGCTGCACGGCACTGGTTGAAACCGGCCTGCTTCATCACCGACTCCAGCAGGGGCTTTTCCACTTCGTTGACGACCATTGAATAGAGGTTTGCCGCCTTGTGACCGTTCAGGTCCTTGAAATAGCGTTCGACGGAACGCTTCACGCACTTGGCCAGTGCTCCCTGGTCGACCTCTTTCGTGCTCATGCCGCCATCTCCGCAAGCTCGAACTGCCGGTCGAAGAATTCCGCGATCATGCGCATCTGGTCGATGGCATTGTCGGCCCGGTTCACGGCATCGCGGAACAGGGCTCCTCCGCGCAGGCCCTTGCTGTACCAGGAGATGTGTTTGCGCGCGACGCGCACGCCGGTGTGTTCGCCGTAGAAGTCGTACAGGTTCGCCACATGCGCGACCAGGGTATCGCGCACTTCCGTCAGGGAGGGATCCGGGAGATGCGTACCGGTGGCCAGGTAATGGCTGATTTCACGAAAGATCCACGGCCGCCCCTGGGCCGCGCGGCCAATCATCAGGCCGTCGGCGCCGGTGTGTTCCAGCACGAGGCGCGCCTTTTCCGGTGTCGTGATGTCGCCGTTGGCAATCACGGGAATCGATACAGTCGATTTGATGGCGGCGATAGTGTCGTACTCGGCCTCGCCCTGGTATGCGCACGCGCGGGTGCGGCCGTGCACGGCTAAGGCCTGAATCCCGCTGTCTTCGGCGATGCGGGCGATGGTCGATCCGTTGCGGTGCTCGCGATCCCAGCCGGTACGGATCTTGAGCGTAACCGGGACATCGACGGCGCCCACCACCGACTCCAGGATCTTCGCAACCAGTGGCTCGTCCTGCAGCAGGGCCGAGCCGGCGGCGACCTTGCAGATCTTTTTCGCCGGGCATCCCATATTGATGTCGATGATCTGTGCGCCGCGATCCACGTTCACGCGCGCGGCTTCAGCCATCATGTGCGGATCGGCGCCGACGATCTGGACGGAGCGGGGCTCGGGTTCGCCGGCATGGTCGGCGCGACGCAGGGTCTTCTCGCTGCCCCACAGCAGGGAATTGCTGGAAACCATCTCCGAGATGGCCATGCCGGCGCCAAGTCTGCGACACAGCTGCCGAAACGGCCGGTCGGTGACACCGGCCATGGGCGCGAGAAACAGACTGTTGCGCAATTTATATGGCCCGATTTGCATGCTCGGTTTTTTTCGGTGGGCTCGGAGAAAAAGGGGGAGCGATAATACAGTAAAATCTCCGAATCGAAAACGAGCACTTTCGTTAAATGATTACCGGCCGTCCGTTGTCTTGTTCTTTTTTCGTTTGTCCGCCAGCAGACGAATCTCGTAGCCGTCGGCGCGTGCCCCCGGGCGCGTGAATTCCAGTTTCGCGCGCACAATCAGGTTGGGAATCATTGTCGTCGGCAGTTCGGACTCACCTGCGAGGTAGGCCTCGGGGCCGAAAACGCGGCGACCGATGGTCTGGCCGCGGTGATTGCTGATCGTCACTTCCATCAGCGGATAGGGCTGGGCGAAATTCGCGCGGTTGATCATGGTCGTGCGCAGAAGAAGTGCATTTGAATACTTGGGATGGGGCGCTACGCTGGAGGCCGTAATCTCGATCAATCCTACATCGACGCGCGGATGCAGATTGCAGCGCAGGATTTCACACGCCGGTTCCAGGTAGGGGCGGATTGCCGGCTGCCAGCTCACAAGGTTATTGCCATAAAAGTGCAGGATCTGCGCCAATAGCACCAGGATCATTACAGCATTTCCCGCGACCCAGACGGCCAGCGGTGTGCGCGTACGCGTACGACCAGTCAACAGTTCCTCGATCGTGGGGAGCCGGCGTTCGGTCGTCGGAGCGCGGCTGCCCGCACCTGCCGCAGCCACGGCCGCCTGCGGTTTTCGCCCGCGTTTGCGGCCGGATGGCGGGCGTGGTGTCGGCGGGTGCGTGCGAATCCGGTGGTGATCGGCCCGGAAGACCTGACCGCAGTGACCGCAGCGCACGACACCGCCGCGCGCCTGCAGCTGACTGTCGGAGACGGCGAATGTGGTACGACACTTTGGGCAGCGGGTGTTCATTTGCTTATGGTTTCAGTGCACCTTGTTTTCGCGGACCGGACAGGCACGCCCACCCGTCCCGCGATTCCACTTCGAGTGTAAACGCTGTGTCATAACTTTTCCGCACGACGTCCACCTGGTGTTCAAGAATTCCGGACAGTGCGATTTGCCCGTCGTGGGCGGTCAGTCGGGTCAGTTCCGTGGCCAGCTCTACAAGAGGCTCGGCCAGAATGTTGGCCACGGTGATGTTGGCCACGGTGCCAGTCGGCAGCGCTTCCGGCAGGAATGCGGAGAACCGGTCCGCCACGCCGTTGATGCGGGCGTTATCCAGGGCTACCTGCACGGCCGTCGGGTCATTGTCCACGCCCCAGGCCTGGCGCGCGCCCAGCTTGAGGGCCGCAATGGCGAGAATCCCGCTGCCACAACCATAGTCGAGGACCGTACACCCGGACAGATCCAGACCGGCCAGCCATTGTAGACACAGCAGGGTCGTGGGATGGGTGCCGGTGCCAAAGGCAAGGCCGGGATCGATAAATACGGTGATGGCGTCGGCGTCCGGCGGATTCATATTATGGGGGCTGATCCAGAGCCTTCCGGCCACGTGGACGGGGCGGAACCGCTCCAGCCACACGCGCTCCCACTGCTGGTCGGACAATCGTTCGGAATGCCAGGGCGGCAAGGCCGTGGGTGCCAGGTGTTTGCCGAGCGCGTCCATGACGGCGCTCAGGTCCGTGCCGTCCTCGAACAGGGCGACCACCGTGGTTCGCGACCACAAGGGTTTTTCCGCCTCCGCCTGGTCGAACAGGGGTTCGTCGCCGCTGTCCTGCAGCGACACCGAAATGGCACCCTGTTCGGCGAGCCAGTCATCCAGTTCCTGCGCGAGGTCACGCTCGGTGTCGATGATCAGGCGTTGCCAGGGCATAGGGCGAGGAGACCGCGCAGCTCCCGTGGGGGAGCTCTACTTCAGCGCCAGCTTCTTTTCCAGATAGTGGATGTTGACTCCGCCTTCGGCGAAGGCCTGGTCCGACATGATCTGCTGGTGCAGGGGAATATTGGTGCGAATCCCGTCGATCACCATTTCGCTCAGGGCGATCTTCATGCGTGCCATGGCGATCTCGCGAGTGTCGCCGTGGGCAATGAGCTTGGCGATCATGGAATCGTAGTAAGGCGGCACGATGTAGTTGTTGTAGATGTGTGAATCCACGCGAATGCCGGGCCCGCCGGGCTGGTGATATTGGGTGATGCGTCCCGGGGATGGCATGAAGGTATCCGGGTCCTCGGCGTTGATGCGGCACTCCATGGCGTGTCCACGGAGCTGGATATCCCTTTGCCGGTACGAGAGCTTCTCTCCGGACGCGATCAACAGCTGTTCCTTGACGATATCGACGCCGGTGATGAGTTCGGTGACCGGATGCTCCACCTGCACGCGCGTGTTCATCTCGATAAAATAGAATTCGCCGTCCTGATACAGGAACTCGAAGGTTCCGGCGCCGCGGTACCCGATCTTGCGGCAGGCCTCGGCGCAGCGTTCCCCGATCCGCGTACGCAGCTTCTCGGTGATACCGGGTGCCGGGGCTTCCTCAACCACCTTCTGGTGGCGGCGCTGCATGGAGCAGTCGCGCTCGCCGAGATGGATTGCATTTCCGTGTTCGTCGGCAAGGACCTGGAACTCCACGTGGCGTGGATTCTCCAGGAATTTTTCCATGTAAACGGTGCTGTTTCCGAAGGCGGCACCGGCCTCGGCGCGGGTGAGGGAGATGGCGTTGAGCAGTGCCGCCTCGGTGTGAACCACGCGCATACCCTTGCCACCGCCCCCACCGGCGGCCTTGATGATCACCGGGTAACCGATCTCATGGGCCAGGCGGAGCGTGCGCGTATCGTCCTCGTCCAGCGGACCGTCGGAGCCGGGTACGCAGGGTACGCCGGATTGTTTCATGGCCTCGATGGCGGAGATCTTGTCGCCCATAAGGCGGATGGTTTCCGGTCGCGGGCCGATGAAGATGAATCCGCTCTGTTCCACCCGCTCGGCGAAATCCGAGTTCTCCGACAGGAAGCCATAGCCTGGATGAATCGCGATGGCATCCGTGACCTCGGCGGCGCTGATCACGGCCGGGACATTGAGATAACTCTGGGCGGCCGCGGCAGGGCCGATACAGACGGACTCGTCCGCAAGCTTGACGTATTTCGCTTCGCGGTCGGCCTCCGAATGGATGGCCACGGTCTTGATGTCCAGGGCGCGGCAGGCGCGCTGGATGCGCAACGCGATCTCGCCGCGGTTCGCTATCAGCACTTTCTCGATCATGGGAGGACTTTCTGGCGCCTGGCGCTATTCGATGATGAAGAGGGGCTCGCCGTATTCCACCGGTTGCCCGTTCTCCTTGAGGACGGCCTTGACCACACCCGACTTGTCGGCCTCGATCTCGTTCAGCATCTTCATGGCCTCGATGATGCACAGGGTGTCGCCGGCCGAAACCGTCTGCCCAACCTCGACGAATGGGGTCGCACCCGGCGAGGGCGCGCGGTAGAAGGTGCCAACCATGGGTGAAGTGACGGCATGTCCACTGGGAATCGCGCTCTCCTCTTCGGCTGCCGGCGCGGCCGTCGGTGCCGGCGCGGCAGGCATGGCAACCGGGGCATAACTCACCGGTGCCTGCGGGGTGACCGAACTCGCGCGGCTGATGCGGATGGATTCCTCGCCTTCGTTGATCTCGATTTCAGCGAGGCTTGATTCCTCCAGCATCTCAATCAGTTTCTTTACCTTGCGGATGTCCATAGACGCTACCTTATGAAAGTCGTTGCAGTGCCGCACGCAAGGCCAGTTCGTACCCCTGGGCGCCCAGGCCGCTGACCACGCCTACGGCGATATCGGAAAAATAGGAACGATGGCGAAAGCTCTCGCGCGCATAGATATTGGAAAGGTGAATCTCGATAAACGGAATCCGGCTGGCCGCCAGGGCATCGCGCAGCGCCACGCTGGTATGGGTGAAGGCCGCCGGATTGATGAGCACGAAGCGCGTCCCTTCCTGCATGGCCTGTTGTACCCGGTCCACCAGTTCGTGCTCGGCATTACTTTGAAAGAAATCGATACTGCGGCCGGCTTCCGCCGCCAGCTTGCCCAGATCCGCGTTGATGGCGTCCAGGCCCGCGTCACCGTAGTACTCCGGCTCCCGCTCTCCGAGCAGGTTCAGGTTCGGGCCGTTAATGACGAGGATGTCTGCCATGCAATTAGTTGATTTTCCCGGGAATCGGTAGGCTCGGCTTGCGAACTGCAAAAATCGTTCGGCCAATTCCGCCGTACGTGCAGCGAACTGCATCGAACGTGTAAGTGCGGCCGATTGTGCAGGGACTGGCGGCCGTTGTCCAGTTTTTTCGTTTTTCGGTCGGAATTTCGCGATTTTTCGCGACGATCGGTGCAAAAAACCGATTCGGTGGCCTCAGGCCCCGGGAGGAAGCAGGGTATCGAGCAAGGCGCTCAGTTCTGCCTGGTGGTAGGCCCCCACCTTGCGTCCCAGCACATGCCCCTTGGCGTCGATGATCACGCTATAGGGCAGGGATGCAATGCGGTTTCCGTACTCGGCCATGATGTCCATGACATTTTGCTGGCCGGTGAGGATGGGGTAGTTGATGAAGCTGAAATCGCGGAAGTTTTTCACTGCTTCGGTCTTGTCCACGGCCACACCGATGATCTGCAGGCCGCGGTCACCGTATTTCTGCTGCATGTCGATGAACAGGGGGATCTCCTTGCGGCAGGGCGGGCACCAGGTGGCCCAGAAATTCACGATCAACAGTTTCCCTTTCCACGAAGAGAGATGGCGCGGTTTGCCATCAAGATCCGGCAGGGTGAAATCGATCATCTCCGACGGCAGGGCACCGCTGCGAAGGGTCTTGGCGACGGCGCCACCACGGCCCGAGGTCTTGACCATCTGCTGCGCCAAAAGGAAGCCACCGGCGACGGCCAGTATGGCCGCCGCGGAGATGACGAGGATGCGGGTGTTCTTCGCGGTCATGGGTTGAGTTTTCCTGGCTGGTCCCCCGGGGCGTCTGGATCAAACGCGGTTGAGGATATCGATGAAATCGCTGGCCGACTTGTAACCGTAGAAGTTCAGGTCCTTGCGTTCCTTGCCGTTGCCATCGAGGAACAGCAGCGCTGGCGGACCGAACACGCCAAAGCGCTTCTTGATGGCCTTGGTATCGGGGTTGTTGGGATCGGATACGTCGACCTGGATTGCGGAAAAGCGCTGACTCAGCAGCGATACCACCTTCGGGTCAGCAAAGGTCGTGCGCTCAAGGATGACGCAGTCGGTACACCAGGTGGCGAAGAAATCGAGCACCACCGGTTTCCCGGCTGTGCGCGCATCGGCCAGGGCCGAGTCCAGTTCGGCCTGCGTGGTTACGCGCTGGAACACATGGGCCTGCGCGGTGGTGCCGGCTGATTCGGCGCCGCCACCGGAGAGCGACGGAATAGCGCTGAAGGAAACCGGTCGCGTGATGTCGCGATTGCCGGAGAAGGCCCCGACGAGAGCGAGGAACCCCCAGATCAGCAGGACGACGCCGACGCCCTTGAACAGATAGCGCCAGCCGCTGCTGCCGGCAGGTACCGGTTCCAGGGCCCCGAGATAGATCGAGGTGATGATGAACAGTGCTGCCCACAGGTACAGCACGGGAATTTGTGGCATCAAACTGAGGAGATAGATTGCCACACCCAGCAGCAGTACCCCGAAGAAGTATTTCACCCGGTCCATCCACGCGCCGGCCCTGGGAAGGATCGTGCCCGCGCCCAGGCCCAGCGCCACGAGCACGATGCCCATGCCGATGGACATGGAGAACATGATCAGGGCGCCAAGGAGCGCATCCTTGCTGGCGATGGCAACGCCAAGCGCCGAGATCAGCAGCGGAGACACGCATGCGCCGACGATCAGCGCCGAGATCGCGCCCATGATGAATACGCCAATGAAGGAACCGCCCTTGATCTTCGATGAACGCTCCTGCAGCCGTGACTGGACGAAGGACGGCATCTGGATTTCATAGAAGCCGAACATGGACAGGGCGAGGAGGACGAGCAGCGCGCTGAAGATGCCGATGGCCCAGACGTTCTGGAAATAGGCCTGCAGTTGTTCACCCGTGGCCCCGGCCACGGCGCCGGCGATGGTGTAGGTGAACGAGGTGCCCAGCACATAGGTCAGCGCCAGGGTCCCGCCCCGCAGCTTCGTGATCTTTTCGCCTCCCTGGCCAACGATGATGCTGGACAGGATGGGGATCATGGGCAAGACGCAGGGCGTGAAGGTCAGGAGCAGGCCGGTGCCGAAGGCCAGCAGGATCGCCCACAGGTACTGGCTGGTCGATACGCTCTTGGCCGGCGCGGAGACGGGTCCGCCCTGCGCGCTTGCCGGACCTTCGCCACCCGCTATGGCCAGTTGGCCACCACCCGCGGTCAGCTGAATCTGTTTGTCCACCGGCGGGTAGCAGATGCCCTTGTCCGCGCAGCCCTGGTAGTGCACCTGCAGGATCGCCGGCATCGCCGTGGCTCCCGCCTGGACCGGTAGCACCACCTCAAAGGGGTGGTGGTAGACCACCGTCGGGCCAAAGGTGGGATCGTCCTTGGTTTCCCCCTTGGGCAGATCGATCTTGCCCAGTCCCAGTCCCGCAACGGTGTTGCCATCGGCGCCGACCAGGTTGAATTTCAGCTTGTCGCGATACAGGTAGTATCCCTTGGCGACGCGGAAGCTGGCGCGCAGACTGTCCTTGCCGGCGGCGCTGACACTGACCCCAAATGCCTGGTCCGGTGGCAGGAATTCATCCTGTCCGGACGAGGACTGGACCAGTTCCTTGAGCGAATCCAGGGACTTGACCTTGGCCGCCGTTGCGGCCGGCAGATTGAAGCTGACTTCCTTGGTGATGGGCGGGTAGCACACGCCCACGGGCTCATTGCAGCCCTGCCCGGTAATGCGCAGCTTCACGGTTTCGGCCGCTGAGCCTTCGCGTTTCAGTGGCAGCTGCACCGCCACGGAGTCGTGATAGACCTCGACCTTGCCGAAGCCGGGGTCGTCCTTGATGATGCCCTTCGGGTATTTCGGGTCCAGCAGCTGCGCCTTGCCGCTCAGCACCTGGAATTTGAACTTGTCGCGGTACATGTAGTACCCGTCGGCGATCTTCCACTTCGCCTCCAGGGTGTCGGGATTGACCACCCGGGTGCTCAGGCTGAACGCCTGATCCGGCTCCAGAAGCTCCTCCGTGCCACCCAGGGGCGATGCAGCCCAGGCCTGGGCGCTGGCCAAAACCAGGCCGACAATTAGCAAATATTTTTTCATGATTTCCTTTCCGGATTTTCCAGCCACGCGAGATAGGGCGCGAGGCCATTTGTAATTGGGACCGTTACAATTTCGGGAAGTTCGTAGGGGTGCAGGGCGATGATCCGTTGTTCCAGGTCGTGATAACGGCTCGCCGTGGTTTTGATCAACACCAGCACCTCGTCCGCACGCTCTGTCTTGCCCTTCCAGCGATAGATCGAGCGCAGTCCGGGCAGGATGTTCGCACAGGCAGCCAGGCCCTCCTCCACCAGGGACTGCGCCAGGGTCTCCGCCACGGTCGCGTCCGGGCAGGTAGTAAATACGAATTGATGAGCGGTTTCCATATATAGAGGTGAACAGCGGGCGCGAGGGGGCCTAGTGTAGCCAATCGGGCGATTTCCACCTACCGCCTCGGCAAGAGGGCCTGAAATCGGGCCCCGGGCAGCTTGAATTCAGGGCCCGCGGCCCCATGGTTAGGGCAGAACACCGGTTTCCGGAAAAAATGAACCTATTCACCCTGCTATTTGCGCTGTTTTTGATCGTTCCGATGGCCGAGATCTGGGTCATGCTCCAGGTTGGCCACGTGATCGGCGCCGGCTGGACCATTCTCCTGGTCCTTGCCACGGCGGTGGCGGGCTCGGCCCTGGTACGGGCCCAGGGCCTGTCCGTAATGACCAAGGTACGGTCCGAGCTCGATCGCGGCGTGGTCCCGGCGACGGAAATGGTGCGGGGCATGCTGCTGCTGGTCGCCGGCGCCCTGCTGCTGACCCCGGGCTTCATTACCGACACCATCGGCCTGGTGCTGCTGTTGCCGCCGGCCCAGTATTTCCTGATCAAGGCCTTTCTTCGCCGCGCCGTGGTATCGGCCCAGGCCGCGCCCGCGGGCGGGGCTCCCGGTCACGGCGGCCACGTCATTGACGGCAGTTTCCGCCGCGAATCCGACCGCGATTAGGGCCCGTCATGGTTGACAACATCCACGCTCACATTATGATTGGCACTCCTCCGGGTAGAGTGCCAATGATCTGCCGGACTGAAGCCGCCGGAAACGGCACCTCGGCCGGACGCCATACCCGAAAACGTTTTTGGTAATCCCAGTAGAACTTAAGGAGTACGAGCGATGAAAGTTCGCCCATTGCATGACCGTGTTGTAGTGCGTCGCCTCGAGCAGGAGCAGGTATCTGCCGGCGGGATCGTCATTCCGGATTCCGCCAAGGAAAAGCCGATCCAGGGCGAAGTAATCGCCGTGGGCAACGGCAAGATCCTGGAGAACGGCAATACCCAGCCCCTGGACGTGAAGGTGGGCGACAAGGTGTTGTTCGGTAAATACGCCGGCACCGAGGTGAAGGTCGGTGACGAAGAGGTGCTCGTGATGCGCGAAGAAGACATCATGGGCGTGATCGAAGCTTAATTCGACGGAACAGATCGAGAGGAAGTAGTTATGGCAGCGAAAGAAGTCCTATTTTCCGGTACCGCCCGCCAGCGCATGCTGGACGGCGTGAATACCCTGGCCAACGCGGTCAAGGTGACCCTGGGCCCCAAAGGCCGCAACGTCGTGCTGGACAAGTCCTTCGGCGCCCCGACCGTGACCAAGGACGGCGTGTCCGTGGCCAAGGAGATCGAGCTCGAAGACAAATTCATGAACATGGGTGCGCAGCTGGTGAAGGAGGTTTCGAGCAAGACTTCCGACATCGCCGGTGACGGCACCACGACTGCGACCGTGCTGGCCCAGGCCATGGTCCGTGAGGGCCTGAAGTCGGTGGCCGCCGGAATGAACCCCATGGATCTCAAGCGTGGCATCGACAAGGCCGTGACCTCAGCGGTGGAAGAGCTGAAGAAGCTGTCCAAGCCGTGCTCCGACCACAAGGAGATCGCCCAGGTGGGCACCATCTCCGCCAACTCCGACGAGTCCATCGGCAGCGTCATCGCCGAGGCCATGGAGAAGGTTGGCAAGGAAGGCGTCATTACCGTGGAAGAGGGCTCGGGCCTGGAGAACGAGCTGGAAGTGGTCGAAGGCATGCAGTTTGACCGCGGCTACCTGTCCCCCTACTTCGTCAACAATCAGGACACCATGAGTGCGGATCTCGAGAATCCGTACATCCTGATTCACGACAAGAAGATCTCCAACATCCGCGACCTGCTTCCGGTATTGGAAGCCGTCGCCAAGACCAGCCGTCCGCTGCTGCTGATCGCCGAGGACATCGAGGGCGAGGCCCTGGCGACCCTGGTGGTCAACACCATTCGCGGCATCCTCAAGGTATGTGCAGTCAAGGCGCCAGGCTTCGGCGATCGCCGCAAGGCCATGTTGCAGGACATTGCCATCCTGACCGGTGGCCAGGTGATCTCGGAAGAGGTCGGTATGAGCCTGGAGGCCACGACCCTGGAGCACCTGGGTGAAGCCAAGAAGATCCAGATCACCAAGGAGAACACCACGGTGATCGACGGCTCCGGTGCCAAGCAGGACATCGAGGGGCGCGTGAAGCAGATCCGCACCCAGATCGAGGAAGCGACCTCCGACTACGACAAGGAGAAGATGCAGGAACGCGTCGCCAAGCTCGCCGGCGGTGTGGCCGTGATCAAGGTCGGGGCCGCCACCGAAGTCGAGATGAAGGAAAAGAAGGCGCGCGTGGAAGATGCGCTGCATGCGACCCGTGCCGCGGTGGAAGAAGGCGTGGTGCCCGGCGGCGGTGTCGCCCTGGTGCGTGCGCTGATGGCCATTAAGGGCATGACCGGCGCCAACCATGAGCAGGACGTCGGCATCAGCATCGCCTGCCGTGCCATGGAAGAACCCCTGCGCCAGATCGTGTCCAATGCCGGTGGCGAGCCGTCGGTCGTGTTCAAGGCCGTGGCCGACAACAAGGGCAGCTACGGCTACAACGCGGGCAGCGATGAATACGGCGACATGCTGAAGATGGGCATCCTGGATCCGACCAAGGTGACCCGTACCGCATTGCAGAACGCCGCGTCCATCGCCGGACTCATGATCACCACCGAGTGCATGGTGGCCGACGCGCCGCAGGAAGAAGCGGCCGGTGGCGCCCCGGGCATGGGTGACATGGGTGGAATGGGCGGTATGGGTGGAATGGGCGGTATGATGTAAGCCGTTCGCTTCATCCAAGCTGTACGCGAAAGCCCCGCTTCGGCGGGGCTTTCTTTTTTGTTGTATCCTGCGAAAGCGCACGGAGCTCTCCGTTCCTGCCCTTGTCCGCGAACTGCTACCATATTTGGATGGATTCGCCCGATTCCGTATTTATCCAGGCCCTGGGAGACGTACCCGCTCCCCTGCGTGAGAGGGTCGAGCGGGAGTGGCAGCAGTTTCTTTCTGCCGACGTCCTTCCCATGACCTTGCCGACCCAGAACAAGGGCGGTCCCGGATGCCTGAGCACCCTTCCTCGTGTGTGGGCCTGCAGCGAATTCGTCGCCCAAACCACCGTCCGCCATCCCGACCTGTTCGCGGAGATCGTCAACAGTGGCGATCTGCAAAGGCGCTACGAAGAGGGGGAGATGGCCGCGCGCGCCAAGGAAATCATTGGCGATTGCGCGGACAAGGCCGAGCTGAAGCGACGACTGCGCCAGTTCCGGCGTGGGGAGATGCTGCGCATTGCGTTTCGGGACCTGGCCGGGTGGGCCACCCTGGCCGAGGTCATGGACACCATGTCCGACTTGGCCGATTGCTGCATGCAAGAGGCCTTGGCCTGGCTGCACCGGGAGGCGGTGGCGCGCCATGGAAAACCCGTCGGCGCGGACAGCGGACAGCCGCAGCAACTGGTAGCAATCGGTATGGGCAAGCTCGGTGGACACGAGCTCAACTTTTCCTCGGACATCGATCTGGTGTTTGCCTATCCGGAGGATGGCGAGACCCGGCCGAAGCAGGGAGAGCCGATCGGTAACCACGAGTTCTTTACCCGGCTGGGCCGCGGGCTCATCGACGTCATCGGCGACAAGACGGAAGACGGTTTCGTGTTCCGCGTGGACATGAGACTTCGTCCCAATGGTGACAGCGGACCCCTGGTCCTGAGTTTCGCGGCCATGGAACACTACTTCCAGGCCCACGGGCGTGAATGGGAACGCTACGCGTGGATCAAGGCCCGGCCGGTCGCCGGCGACCTCAACGCAGGCGAGGAACTGCTAAACATGTTGCGGCCATTCATCTATCGGCGTTACCTGGATTTCGGCGCGATCGAGTCCATACGCGACATGAAGGAAATGATCGAGCTGGAACTTCAGCGTAAGGGGATCGAAAACAACGTCAAGCTGGGCCCCGGCGGCATTCGCGAGATCGAATTCACGGGACAGGCGTTCCAGTTGATTCGCGGGGGACGCGAGCGGGAATTGCAACAGCGTGGCATTCTGGAAGTATTGAAAACCATCGCCCGGCACGGCTGGATTACATCCCAGGCGCTGACCGACCTCACGCTCGCCTACGATTTCCTGCGCCGCACGGAACACCGGCTGCAGATGCGTGCCGATCGCCAGACCCATGTGTTGCCCGAGACTGACACCGAACGCCAGCGACTTGCGTATTCCATGGGCTTTGACACCTGGGACGAGTTCAGCAAGGCGCTGCGCAAACACATGGCCAAGGTCCATGGTCATTTCGAGCTGGTATTCGCGGCGCCGCAGCGCGCCGATGGCGAGCACGAGGAAAAGGGACTGCTGGCACTGTGGCGTGGCGCGCTGGACGAGGAAACCGCGCGTGAGCGGCTGGAAGAAGCGGGTTACGAGGATCCCGACCGGGTGTTGGGCTTGTTGCGGGGCCTGCGCGAAGGTGGCGCCTATACCGGGTTCTCCGCCGAAGGGCGCGAACGCATGGACCGGCTGGTTCCGCTGCTGCTGGCCGCTGCGGGTCTGGCGCTGACTCCCACGGAAACCCTGGCGCGACTGATTCGTTTGCTCGAGGCCGTTGGCCGCCGTTCCGCCTATCTCGCATTGCTGGTGGAAAATCCCCTGGCCTTGTCGCAACTGGTGAAGCTTTGTTCCGCCAGTCCCTGGATCGCGAACTGGATCGGCCGGCATCCGGTGGTGCTTGACGATTTGTTGCGTCCCCGGCTGGGCACGGGTGAGTCGGTGCGGGAGGATATGGATCGCGAACTTGCGCTTCGGCTGGCACGATTGGCGCCCGATGATCTGGAACAGCAGATGGAGGTGTTGCGGGAATTCCGCAACGGGCACATGTTGCGCATCGCCGCCGCCGATGTGAGTGGAAATGTTTCCTCGGAAGATGTGAGCGCCGCGTTGTGCGCCCTCGCCGAGGCCCTTCTGTCCCACTGCCTGAAGCTCGCGAGTGAGCAGATGATTGCCCGCCATGGGAGGCCGGACTGTGGTGCCGGGGGGGCGGAGCCGGAATTCGCGGTCATCGCCTATGGCAAGCTGGGAGGCGGCGAGCTGGGTTATACATCGGACCTGGATATTGTTTTCCTCTATGGCGATTGCGACCCGGCCGGGATTACGGACGGACCGCGGTCGGTGCAGAACGAAACCTTTTTTGCCCGCCTCGGCCAGCGCCTGATTCATCTGCTCACGACCCGCACACCGGCCGGCATCCTGTTCGAGGTCGATATGCGCCTGCGGCCCAGTGGACAGTCCGGTCCGCTGGTGACCTCGGTCGAGTCCTTCCGGCGGTACCAGCGGGAAAGCGCCTGGGTGTGGGAGCACCAGGCCCTGGTGCGCGCCCGCTGTGTCGCCGGGCCGGCGGATCTGTGCGAGCGGTTCGAGGCGGTGAGAACCGAGGCGCTGTGCCGCCAGCGGGACGACTACGCCCTGCGGAAAGAGGTAACGGACATGCGCCGGCGCATGCTCGAGGGCCGCAAGACCCACGAGCCGGGCCTGTTCGACATCAAGCAGGATCCCGGCGGTATATCCTGGCCTGGCCACAACTACGGGCAACCTCCGGCTGTTGCAGCTTCTGGAAGAAGCCCGTCTCCTGGAAGCAGAACGTGCACGCACGCTCACCGACGCTTTTCGTCACTATCAGTCCATGGAGCATCGCCTGAAGCTCCTGGACCGCGGTCCGCTGTTGGACCCGGCGGAGCTCAAGGGGTATCCCGAGGCGGTGCGTTCCATCTGGGACGAGCTATTTGCGCACGACAATGCGCGCTGATCGGCAACAATACGAACGAGGAACTGATTATGTCGATGGCTGACCGAGACGGGGTCATCTGGTACGACGGCAAGCTGGTGCCGTGGCGCGAGGCCACGACCCATGTGCTGACCCACACCCTGCATTACGGGATGGGCGTGTTCGAGGGCGAGCGCGCATACAAAGCCGACAAGGGTACGGCGATCTTCCGCCTGCAGGAACACACCGATCGCTTTTTCCGCTCGGCCCACGTTCTGAACATCAAGATCCCCTTTGACCGGGACACGATCAACGAGGCGACGCGTCAGACGGTGCGGGAAAACGGCCTTGAGACTGCATACATCCGTCCCATGTGTTTCTACGGATCCGAAGGAATGGGCCTGCGCGCCGACAACCTGAATGCACACGTCATCATCGCCGCCTGGGACTGGGGAACCTACCTGGGTGAAGCCGCGCTGGAACACGGTATCCGCGTGAAGACGTCATCGTACAATCGTCATCACGTCAACGTGGCCATGTGCAAGGCCAAGGCCAACGGCTATTACATCAATTCGATGCTCGCATTGCAGGAGGCACAGTCCAGCGGTTGTGATGAGGCATTGCTCCTCGACACCGAGGGTTTTGTTGCCGAGGGCTCGGGCGAGAACATCTTCATCGTGCGCAATGGCATGTTATATACGCCGGACCTGACGGCGGCGCTGGAAGGCATCACGCGGGACACGATTATCCGCCTGGCGAAACACGAGGGCCTGGAGGTACACGAAAAGCGCATCACGCGCGACGAGGTGTACATCGCCGATGAGGCCTTCTTCACCGGCTCCGCCGCCGAGGTCGCACCGATCCGCGAACTGGACGGCCGCATGATTGGCGCCGGCAAGCGCGGTCCGATCACGGAGAAACTGCAGTCCCTGTACTTCGATCAGGTGCACGGGCGCCGTAGCCAGTATGCCGAGTGGCTGGCCTACGTAAACGAATGAACGGGAGGACGAACAGGTGAACCAGGTACATACCCACAAGCCCGGAACCGGCGACAAGCCGTCCAACGCGCAACAGCGCTACGTGGTCACGCGCAAGGACCTGCCGCTGCACTGTCCCATGGACGGCATGACCCTGTGGAACTCGCACCCGCGCGTATTCCTGCCCATCGAGGACAGCGGCGAAGAACGCTGCCCCTACTGCGGCGCGATATACGTGCTGAAAGACGACTGATCTCTTCCGGGTTCGCCCCGGTCCCGTCCCATCGCCCGCCACCTGGCACTCCGCACCAGGAGATAGACAGTGAACGTTACGGTATTCGGAATCGGCTACGTAGGTCTGGTTACCGGGGCCTGCCTGGCCGAGACCGGAAACGACGTCGTATGCGTCGATATCGATCCGGCCCGGGTCAAGCGCCTGGAGGCGGGCCATCTCCCGATCTACGAGCCGGGGCTCGAGGACATCGTACGGAAAAACATTGCTGCCGGGCGATTGCATTTCACCACGGACGAGCGCGTTGGCGTCGATCACGGCCTGTACCAGTTCATTGCCGTCAACACACCACCCGCCGAGGATGGTTCCGCCGACTTGCGCAATGTCCTGACGGTCGCCGGGCAGATCGGCACCCACATGAATGCTTATCGTGTCGTGATCAACAAATCCACGGTGCCGGTCGGAACCGCGGAAAAAGTGGAACAAAAGATTCGCGAGATCCTTTCATCCAGGAACAAGGAAGTCTCCTTCGACGTCGTGTCCAATCCGGAGTTTCTGAAGGAGGGAGCCGCAGTCGCGGACTTCATGCGCCCCAATCGCATCGTCGTCGGCGCCAGCGATCATCAGGCCTTCGAGCACATGCGTAGGCTCTACCGGCCATTCAACTGGAATCATGAGAAACTGATCGAGATGGATCCGCCATCGGCGGAACTGACCAAGTACGCCGCCAACGCAATGCTCGCGACCAAGATCAGCTTCATGAACGAGATGGCCAACATCGCCAGTCGCCTGGGTGCGGATATCGAGCAGGTCCGCCTCGGAATCGGCGCGGATCCCCGCATCGGGTTCCATTTTATCTACCCGGGATGCGGCTATGGCGGATCGTGTTTTCCCAAGGACATCCGGGCACTGAGCAAGACCGCCCAGGGTGCGGGCTATGACGCCACGCTGTTGGCCGCCGTGGAAGAAGTGAACGCCGCGCAGAAGAAGATTCTGGCGGAGAAGATCCTCAGGCATTTCGGTGGCGACATCGCGGGCCGGCAGTTCGCCCTGTGGGGCCTGGCCTTCAAACCCAACACCGATGATATGCGCGAGGCACCCAGCCGAACGGTGATCGACGCGTTGACGGAACGCGGGGCGACCGTTGTTGCCTATGATCCGGTTGCCAGGGAGGACGCGCAGCGACTATACGGCGACAACAGCAGCTTCCGCATCGTCGATGCCCGGGATGACGTGCTGGCGGGTAGCGATGCCCTGATCATCGTTACGGAGTGGAAGGAATTCCGCAGCCCCGACTACGGCGCCATCAAGAATAAGCTGAAATCCCCGGTCATTTTTGATGGACGAAATATCTTCGATCCACGGGAGATGGAAACCCTCGGAATCCGATATTATGCTATCGGGCGTGGTCTGAGTCAGAGCTAGTGCTGGCGGGCCAGCTGGAACCGGGCAAAAAGACCCGTAGTACAGCCCATTTGACGTAGTGCCCGGATAGCTGGTTGATTCGGTGGACCCATGGTCTGCCCGTGCCGGCGTTTGTTTTGTGCTACAGCCCAAACCGGATAGCCAAAGACAATGACCGAAGCGATATTTCTGCTTTCCCTGCCGAGATCCGGATCGACCCTGTTGCAGAGGATTCTGTCCAGTTCCCGCTATGTGGAAACGGCGCCGGAACCCTGGATTCTCCTTCCCCTGTTGACCGCGGATACCGACGAATACTCGTTTTCCATCTACGGCGAGACCATCAAGAAGAACGCCATCAACGATGTGAAGGAAAAAATCGGACCGGACACCTACCGGGAATCCATCAGCCTGTCGGCACACAAGATCTACTCCGCGCTGGCCAACGGGAACCGGTACTTTCTCGACAAGACGCCGCGCTATCACTTTCTGGCAAAGAAGTTGTACCGGTACTTTCCCGACGCGAAGTACATCGTGCTCTGGCGCAATCCGCTCGCCGTCGCCAGTTCCATCGTCAACACCTGGGGGAAGGGAAAGTGGAAGCTGCACGGTCGCGAGGTGGACCTGTATCTGGGGCTTGAGTCCCTGATTGAATTCACCGAGGAATACGGGGACCGGGAAAATGTCCATACGATTCGATACGAGGACCTGGTAACGAATCCGCACGGCTGTGTCCAGGAGCTCACCCGCTTTCTGGGGATCGAAGACGAGAATATCGACGAGATGCTCAAGATGGGGGACACGGGCTACGCGGGTGGAATGGGCGACAAGGAAGGCGTGAAGAAATTCGGTGACCGGATCGCGCGCAATACCGATGCATGGAAGGAGTGTTTCAACAACCCGGTACGGAGGATGTGGGCCAGACGATATCTAGGCTATCTCGGTCCCCGCAGACTGGGGCTCATGGGCTACGATATGGATGAGCTGCTTTCCGGGCTTCGCAAAGGCCCCCATCGCTGGATAAACGTCCTGCCGGATCTGTTTCGCATCGGTCGGGGAATGATCTGGCGGTTCACCGAACCCGCGATCCGCAAGGACAAGATCAGAAAGCTGATGGGGCACGGCAAGGGCCCGTATATCCACCGCTAGGGCAGCGGCGGTCAGTCCGGGCCCGGAAAGGTGTAGCCGTGCAGCGCGATCTCGGTCGCGAACACCCGCGCCACGAAACCCCGTTGTTCAGTGGAGTAGAAATCCTGGCAGGGCCTGCGGTCGCGCCGCCAGCCACCCTTCGCGCGCACGCCCAGTGAACCGGAAAAAGGGATTCCGAGCCGGTCGAAGACCTCCCCCAGGCCCTCCGTCAGGTTCTCGTAGCGCACCACGGTATCGACAAGAAGCCGCGGTTCCTCGGTTCCGCTGGTGTAGATCGGGTAGTTCAGCGGGAATTTCCCCCGGGCCAGGTATTCCTCGAACGTGAGGCCGCCTTCGTTCCGCGCCGCCCGGTCGTAGTAGTGCGATACGATCTTGTCCCACGGATTCCGTTCGACGGTGAACTTGTAGTAGTTGTCCCAGATGTCGGCGGGAATGCGGCTTCGCAGGACCTCGCCGCGCATGTGGTTGTAGAACCGCTTGCGCTTGAGGAGCCGACGGGTGGTGGCCATGTATTCACCGGCACCGAGGATCCGGTATTCCGGCAAAGGATTGAAATATCCGCGCCAGTTCCGCGCCTTGTGCGGGGCAACGTAGGGACGGATGGGAGTGACGATGTCCTCGGGACCGCAGTGCTGCGACAGGAAGACCTCGATGCTGGTGCCGGCGGTCTTGAACGTCTTCAGGAAGATGAACTTGTACTTGTGCGAAACAATCATGTGATTCCGTGCGCGGGCGGTCCGGCTAGCGGCCGAGGATGCGGGCAATGGTGTCCCGGCCAAAGGTGTCTTCCTCCAGGATCCCGTATTTCTTCAGGAACGCGATGTCCTCGTCCGGCAGCAGAAACTTGTTGAATTCGTTTTCCAGGGTTCCGTTTTCCAGCATCTCGACCCACTTGTAGTTGCGCGGGCGCAGCACCCGTTTCAGTCCGGGCGTTTGCAGCACCGCGCGCCGGTCCTCGACCTTCTTCAGGAAGCGGTCGTAGCTTCGCAGCGGGTAATGATACACGACCACGTTTTCCGACCATCTGCGGTTGATCGGCCGCATGATGTGAAGCGCCGAGTGGTTCCCGCTCAGCACCCGGATCAGCCCGTGGGGATTGACCATCACATTGCGCGCGACCTTGCGAATGTAGAGCGACATCGTGTCTTCAAACTCGTTCAGGTCCTTCCCCCAGGCGATGGGGTTTCGCACCTTCAGGATGCTGTCGTAGAACGGATGGCCCGACTCGACCAGGCTCTTGCTGAGCAACATGTTCTGCCGCGGGCACCGGATCACCGAGCCTTTGCGGTCCAGGCCGGTCTTGAGGCTCCCGCTGCGCGGGACCCAGAACTCGTCGGCATCATTGCTTGCGACCCAGTCCGCGCCGAGCTTCGTTCGCGCGATTTTGGCCAGCTTCGTCACCCATTGACGTTGCTGGTACATATTGGAGGGCTCGTGCAGGACAATCATCTCAAACTCCTTCGCGAGTTCGTCGACGATCTCCGGCGTGCGGTCATCGGATGCATTGTCCATGATGACGAAGGCGTCCACGCCCATCCTGGCATGAAACCGGATGTTGTCCTCGATGATGTCCTCTTCGTTCCGTACCAGAAGAGTCATGACCAGGCGCAGGTCGGACTTGTTGAAAAGGAGGTTCTTCGTATATTGGTACAGGGGTCCTGGCATGTTTTGCTACCGTCGGGTGTTTCTCTTCGAGCCTTGTTTGATCTGATTCGTGCCTTGCGTTTGCCTGCTTGCCGGAACTACTCGAAGCGGTAGCCAAAGGCTTCGATATCGCGATTGTAGTGTTGCGCGACAAGATCTACCAGATCGCTGGAATAGTACTCGCGGTAGTCCTTGCGCGTTTTATCCATGCGTCGGCGCGGCAGATCAATCGAGATGCCGATCTTGTCCGCGATGTGCTGATAGTCTTCCGCCAGGTTCTCGAACCGCCCGATGAAGTCCGCCAGGATGGTCCCGTCCAGGTCGATCAGGTAATCGATCTGCGGCTGGCTGAGACCGTCGATGTAGTAGTTCCATGGTCGCTCCGGATCGAGTCGGTACTTCAGGTACTCGGCGAAGCCGTCGCGCCCCGCCAGCAGCTGCGGGTGGTCGCGCAGCAGGTGGTGATACGCGCTGACCTGCACGTCCCACGGGTTGCGCACGAAGGCGAATTTGAACAGTTTCGCGAACACGTCATGGGGAAGCATCTCCTTGGCGGCGATGATCCGGGCATGGCGCGGAAACTTCGTGCCCAGGCGGTGCCCGGTCATGTGGCTGAAGCGGCTGCAGATGAACTGGAACGGGTACAGCGGGTCACGCCAGCGAATCCGGTTCAGGGCCGAGCGCATGCTGCTGCCACCGGTCTTGGCGATATGGACGAAAAGAAAGTTGTACCGGTTGGAGAGGATCATCTTTGTTCAGTGTGTTCCCGTTCGGGCCGTGGGCTCCGGGGTGCCCCTATTGTAACCGGCTTGCGGCCATCGCCTACTTTTTCAGGACCTCGATGGGGATTCCGCCGATTTCCGACGCAGTTTCGCCGAAGGTGCTCCAGTACGAGCCGTAGATCTTGCCGGTGGCGGACAGGGTATACAGGTCGACCAGTGCATCCTGGATCCCGCCCGGATCGTTGCGGCTCAGGCGCTTGTGCTCGTGGACCACGATCCGGTCGCCGAAGATCTTGCGCAGCTTCGCCTCCTCCTCCGGCGAATCGGTTGCCAGGAACACCTTGCGCCCTTCGTTGGCGTCGAGTTCCCGGGTGATGGCCTCGACAAACAATTCCGTCGGGCTGTTGGCGATCGACAGCCTGTGATCCGTCCGGCGGATGTGGACGCCGATGGAATCGTCACCGAGCTGTTTGCGAAGATCCGCGATGCGTTTCTGCAGGTCGGCGACCGGCGTCAGTTCGCGATAGGGTTTTTCCGGAAAGTACAGGCGCGCGCCGGCAGTGATCTTGACGGTATCGTTCTGTGCGACAATCTGTTCGAAGTCGATCTGTTCGATGTCGATCCCCCGCCGCTGCCGAACCTTTACCCTGAGATCGAGAACGGCGTCGTAGCGATAGCGGTCGAGCCGCAGGTTCAGCCTGCGCACCATCTCCCCGCCAAAGCGGAAGTAATTGGGCTGCTTGAGAGTGGTAACCCGATCGGGAAGGGCGAACAGGCTTTCGAACGGGCAGTTGAACTTCTTGATGATGGGCCAGATCAGGATCAGGGGCTTGTCGAATTTCTCGGCCAGGCCGAATGCCGAATCCAGGGCGCGCATCCGGTTCGCCAGACCCGCAAGGGTCTCAATTGTCAGGGTACCGCTCATCGTGGATTCTCTTTCGCCGCGGTCAGGGAGACACTCCGCGCAATCCATAATACACTCTCGCGAAAGCTGAGTCTTTCACCCCTGCCCGGGCATACCCCATTCCGCGACCGCAAAGAGACTCGATGTCGAAAGAAATTCTTCTGGTAAAAACCTCGTCGCTTGGCGATGTGATTCACTTCCTGCCTGCGGTCAGCGACATCAAGGCATTCGTTCCCGACTCCGACATCGACTGGCTGGTCGAGGAACCGTTCGCCGGGATCCCGCGGCTTCACCCCGGCATACGCGACGTCATTCCGGTCTCGCTTCGACGCTGGCGCAGGGGCCTGTTCAAAAAACAGGCACGGATGGAAGTCGGTCAATTCATCCGCGGTCTGCGCCAGTTGCGCCATGACTACGTGATCGACTCCCAGGGTCTGATGAAGAGTGCCTTGCTCGCGGTGCTCGCGCGCGGACCGGTCTACGGCGCCGATCGCGTGTCCGCGCGCGAGCCGCTGGCGTCCGCATTCTATAAATACAGGTATCCCGTGCCGCGGGAGCGGCATGCCGTCGAGCGTGGCCGCATTCTCGCCGCCGGCATCTTCGGATACGGGATCGAACAGATGCCGCTGAACTACGGCATTGCCTGCGATGAACCCAGGGCCGAGTGGTTGCCGCCCGGGCGCTACGTGGCCTGCCTGCACGGAACCAGCCGCGCTTCCAAGTTTTGGGCCGAGGACCGCTGGATCGGCTTGCTGCGCGAGCTGATCGCGGCCGGGGTCGCGCCGGTGCTCCCCTGGGGCAATGCCGCCGAGCGCGAACGTTCGGATCGCCTTGCGAAAGAGGTCGCCGGGGCGGTCGTTGCTCCGCACCAGACCCTGGCCCAGCTGGCGGCCATGCTGGCGCAGGCGGACGCGGTGGTCGGCGTCGACACCGGACCGGTACATCTCGCCGTCGCCCTGGGTCGGCCCACCGTTGCCCTGTACACCGATACCGATCCCGCGCAGACCGGTGTCTACCCCATGCCGGGAAAGACTGGTATTAATCTCGGAGGGATCGGCGCATCGCCCGCGGTGGCGGACGTTGCTGACGCGCTGAAGGACATCGGCCTGTTCTGAGTATTCACCTATGTATACGATCTACAACCTGGTGCTGGCCCTGTTCTTCCCCGTGATCATTTTTCATCTTGTGATTCGGGGGTTCCGCAATCGCGACTACTGGAAGCGCTGGCGCGAGCGCTTCGGATTCATCAACCGCGTATCAGCGGAAAAGCGCATCTGGATTCACGCCGTGTCCGTGGGCGAGACCCGGGCCGCGGCCTTGCTCGTGCCCCGTTTGCAGGAGACGTACCCGGACTATCGCCTGTTGATCACCACCATGACCCCCACGGGTTCCGCCCAGGTCCATTCCCTGTTCGGCGGCGACGTGGACCATTGCTATCTCCCCTACGACTATCCGGGCGCGGTCACCCGTTTCCTCGATCGCAGCCGGCCGAGCCTGGGCATCGTCATGGAGACCGAGCTGTGGCCCAACCTGTTCCGCGCCTGCGGCCGGCGCGAGATCCCGTTGCTGGTTTCCAATGTGCGCATGTCCGAGAAATCCATGAACGGCTACCTGCGCTTCGCCCGCCTCGCCCGCAGCACCCTGGAGTGCGTGCAGAGTTTCGCCGTGCAGACACCCGCCGACGGCGAGCGCATGATGAAGCTGGGCGCGCCCGCATCACGCGTGCATGTCAGCGGCAGCATCAAGTTCGAACTTGCCATCCCCGCCAGCCTGACCGAATCGGCCGAGGTCCTGCGCCGCAGCTGGGGCAACAATCGCGCGGTGTGGATCGCCGCCAGCACCCACGAGGGCGAAGACGAATCCATGCTCATCGCCTATCGGCAGCTCAAGCTCGAGCATCCCGAACTGCTGCTGGTGCTGGTCCCGCGCCATCCCGAACGCGCCGCGGCCATCGCCCGCCTGGTACGCCGCCGCGGCCTGTCCCATGTCCTGCGCAGCGAGCACCCGGGCGACATCACCTCCGAGACCGACGTGCTTGTCGGCGATACCCTGGGCGAGCTGCTGCTGTTCTTCGGTGCCTCGGACGTGGTGTTCCTCGGCGGCAGTCTGGTGCCCACGGGCGGACACAACCTGCTGGAGCCCGCGGCCCTGGGCAAGCCGGTCATCGTCGGACCGCACACCTTCAACTTCCTCGACATCACGGCCATGGCCGTGTCCCGCGGTGCCGCCACCCGCATCCGCAGCAGCGACAGCCTGGCGCCCGCGGTGGACGAACTGCTGCGCGATGCGGAGCTGCGTTTCCGCATGGGCGAGGCCGGCCGGAAGATGGTGGAGGAAAACCGCGGCGCCCTGGAGCGCAACCTGGAACTGATCGGGGAACTGCTGCCGCCGACCGCGGCTAGTGCAGGGTGACTTCGGGCGTGGATTGTTCGCCGCTGGGTCCGGGCGAGGCATGGTGCAGGACCATGTGCCAGCCATCTTCGCCGCGGCGGTAGACATTGGTTGCCACCATTGCGGCGACCTTGGGTTTCTCCCGGCCCATGGTGATCTCCTCGCGAACCACGTGCACGGCGACGTCATCGGACTCGTCGTACTGCAGTTCCACGATATTGAAGCGCAGTTGCTGGCCCGAGCGGCAGATGGCCTGCCAGCTGTCGCGCACCGCGGCGCGACCGTTGAGCGGCGCCCCCATGGGATGCACACACACGATGCTTTCGTCCGGGGCCCAGGCCTGCATCAGGGCCTCGATGTCATTGCTCTCGAGGGCGTCGTAGAAGGCACGCTCCGCGTCCCGCGGCGAGTCGAAGCGGCGGGCGCTCATTGCAGCCAGCCGTTGATCTGCTTCAGATCGCTTTCCGCCAGGGTGCCGGCCGCCTGTTTCAGGCGCAGCAGGCTGAACACAAAGTTGTAGCGCGACTGCGCGTAGTCGCGTCGTGCCTGGTACAGGTCGCGCTGCGCGTCCAGCACTTCCAGGTTGGTGTTGATGCCGGCCTCGAAGCCCGTCTGCTTGGCCTCCAGTGCGCTCTGGCTTGCAATCACCGCCTGCTTCAGGGCGTTCACGCGGCTGGCGCCGCTGGTGATTCCGAGAAAGGCGTCCCGCGTCTGCCGTTCCACCTGGCGCCGCGCAAGTATCAGGTTCTGCCTGGCGGCGTTGTAGCGGTACGCCGCTTCCTTGGACAGCTTGTGGGTCAGTCCGCCCTGAAAGATAGGCATGCTCAGTTGCAGGCCGACGGAGGTACCCCGGGTGTTGAAGGCCGTGCCGGTGAAGCCGGAATAGGAATCGGAGTAGTTGTAGCTGCCGACGATGTCCAGGCTCGGGTAGTAGCCGGCATGCTGCTTGCTGATTTCGCGCTTGGCGATGGTGTTGGCTTCGCGCGCGGCGATCACCTGGTAGTTCTGGTCCAGTGCGCGCGTCACCCATTCGCCGATCACCGGCGGGTCCGGCTGCGGCAGCGGCATGTCTTCCCTCAGGCTGAGGACTTCCTTGGGCACAGTGCCGGCGACCTCGCGCAGGGCCTGGCGTGCATCTTCCAGCCCGTTCTGCGCCTCCAGCACCTGGGCCGCGGCCAGCTGGTAGCGTGCCTCGGCGTCGTGCACCTCGGTAATGGTGCCAAGGCCGACCTTCAAACGCCCCTGGGCCACCTCGCGCTGCTGGGCGATGGCGGCCTGTTGGGATTTCGCCAGCCCCAGGTTGTCCTGCGCCAGCAGCAGGCCGAAGTAGGCCTCCGCCACCCGCCGCATCAGATCCTCGCGCGCGGCGTTGAAGTTGGCGGCGGCGGCACGCACGCTCGCATGGGCCTGGGCCAGGGCGGCGAAGGCGCCGAAGTTGAACACCGGCTGGGACAGGCTCACCGAGTAGCCGTTACTGTTGTAGGTCTTCTGCCCGGAAAGGTTGTTGGTGCTGTCGTTCCAGGTAGCGTTGGCGCTGGCGTTGATGTTGGGCAACAGTACCGCGCGCGCCTCTCCGGTCTTCTGCTGCTCGGCCATATAGTTCGCCCGGGCGGCGAGGAAGGTCGGGTCGTTCTTCAGCGCCTGCTGGTAGGTGTCCAGCAGGTTGGCGGCCAGCCCGGCACGGGGGATCAGGGCGAACGCAAGGCTCGCGAGAATGAATGTACTAGTATGTCGCCATTTGTTGGTCAATTTCTTTGGCCCAGGCATCGATCCCACCGCGCAAATTGTACACGTTCTCCAGCCCGGCATGCTGCAGAAAAAACGCCACCTGCTGGCTGCGGATACCATGATGACAGAAGACCACCACCTTTTGTTCCGTATCCACTTCAGCAATGCGGCTGGGGACCTGGCCCATGGGCACCAGCACGGCGTTGGGCAGGGTGCAGACCTCGGCCTCCCAGGGCTCGCGCACGTCCAGCAGGACGAAGTCCGTTCGATTTTCGTCAAGCCACTGCTTGAGTTCGCTGACGTTCAGCTGCGGAATCATGGGCGTGCGCCGGCCGGCGCGCCGGTCAGAATTCGAAGCGGCGCGGTGCCTCGGCGCCCGGCAGGGGGGCGAGGTCGGTTTCGAACAGGACGACGTCGCTGATGCTGCGATCGCCCACGCGCTGGAACAGCTTGGCCTCCATCACCGGGGACTTGCCGATCACCGCCACCATGCGACCGCCGATGGACAGGTTCTTGAGCAGCGCATCGGGCAGGACCGGGACCGAGCCGTTGAGCACGATCACGTCGTAGGGGCCGTGCTGGCCCCAGCCGTCCAGGGCGTTGCCGGTTTCCAGGGTGACGTTGTCGATACCGTGGCGCGACAGGTTATCCGCCGCCAGGGCAGTGAAGGCCGGATCGGTGTCCACGCTGTAGACATGGGCGCCCAGGGCCGCCAGCAGCGAGCTCAGGTAGCCGCAGCCGGTGCCGATCTCCAGGATCTTGTCCGAGGACTGGACCTCCAGGGCCTGCAGCAGCCGCGCCTCGACCTTGGGCGGCATGATCTCCCGCTCCTTGCTCAGCGGGATGTGCATGTCGGCAAAAGCGAGGTTTTTGTAGGCCCGCGGGACGTATTCGTGCCGGGGAGAGCTCCCCATCAGGTCCAGCACCTGCTTGTCGAACACCTCCCACGGCCGAATCTGCTGCTCGACCATGTTGAAGCGCGCTTGTTCGAAATTCATGTTCGGTTCCTGCTAACCAGCGACCGGAAGACCCGGTACAAACGAGGAAGGGTAAGTCTTCCCGGCCGCTGCATCAAGCGAAAGGGTGCTCGTTCCTGACGCAGGCATTAAGTGCCATTAGTCACGCCGCAACGCCAGATGCGGTTACACTCTTGACGCCGGCAATGCGCTTTCCAGATGCACTTGCGCCAGCTGTTGCCGTCACGCTATGTTCTGAGCGCCGCTGGC